>JBEKLI010000001.1:0-15486 GCA_050010275.1 Desulfomonilia bacterium
CGATGACCTTCTTGCCTGTCAGGTTTGAAGGGTCGGGATATGCGCTTCTGATGCCTGCAAAGATCTGGCGGTTCCGGCCTTCACCCAGATCGATCATGAGCCGCACCATCTTGTCCGAACCTGTAATGACAGAGGCCTCCATGATCTTGCCCACTCTGAGGTCGAGTTTTAAAAAGTCGTCGATGGTGATCTCAGGTTGTTTTCCGGTCGCAGGTTTTTCCGTGGTACGGGTCTTTTTCTCAGGCGTTTTACCCTTCGCCGAGGGCCTTGTGCCTGAAGCTGCTTTCTCGATCTTGGCCCAGGAGTCTCTCAAGGTGACGGTGCGGTTGAATACGAGGGTCTTCCCCTTTGAATCCTTTGAGTCCGCACAGAAATAGCCCTGGCGCTCGAACTGGTAGCGGCTGAGAGTTCTTGCCGAGGCGGCAGAGGGCTCCAGCTTGCAGCCTTTGAGGGATACGAGCGATTCAGGGTTCAAAAAATCCTTGTAATCCTTGCCGGTCCTTTCGGCCTCTGCACCGATGTTCTCCACCATGAAGAGCCGGTCGTACAGCCTCACCTCTGCGGTAACGGCGTGACCGGCAGAAACCCAGTGGAGTGTTCCCTTCACCTTCCGGCCGTCCGGGGCATCCCCGCCCTTGGTGGCCGGGTCGTAGGTACATTTCAGCTCGGTTACACGGCCGGTCTTCTTGTCCTTCACCACAGCGGTGCAGGTGATGAAGTAGGCGCCGCGGAGCCTCACCTCTCTTCCCGGGGCCAGGCGGAAGAATTTGTCCGGCGGGTTTTCCATGAAGTCGTCCTGCTCGATAAAAAGTGTCCGGGAGAAGGGGACCTTCCGGGAGCCCATGGCTGCATTGTCCGGGTGATAGGGGATCTCGAATTCCTCGGTTGCGTCTTCGGGGTAGTTCTCGATGGTTATCTTAAGCGGTTGCAGCACTGCCATGATCCTGGGAGCCTTTTCATTCAGGTCTTCACGGATGTGGTACTCCAACAGCGCCATGTCCACCATGCTGTCCTTCTTGGCCACCCCGATGCGGTCGCAGAACTTCTTGATAGCCTCGGGCGTGTACCCCCTGCGCCTCAGGCCTGCGATGGTGGGCATGCGCGGGTCATCCCAGCCCGATACGATTCCGAGCTGTACAAGCTCAAGAAGCCTGCGCTTGCTCATCATGGTATAGCTCAGGTTGAGCCTGGCGAACTCGATCTGCTGGGACCGGTACATATCGAGCTTCTCCAGGGACCAGTCATAGAGCGGCCTGTGGTCCTCGAACTCCAGGGTGCATATGGAGTGTGTGATCTTCTCCAGCGAGTCGGAAATGGGGTGTGCATAGTCGTACATGGGGTAGATGCACCAGTCGTCGCCCGTGCGGTGGTGGGTGGAGCGGAGGATCCGGTAGATGATGGGGTCGCGCATGTTTAGGTTGGGTGAGGCCATATCGATCTTGGCGCGGAGCACCCGGGCCCCGTCCGGAAATTCGCCGGCCCTCATGCGGCGGAACAGGTCAAGGTTCTCATCCATGCTTCGATTTCGGTAGGGGCTGTCTTTGCCGGGTTCGGTAAGGGTGCCCCGGTACTGCCTGGTCTCCTCTGCGCTCAAATCGCACACATAGGCCAGGCCTTTTTTGATGAGTTCCTCGGCGAGCTCGTAGGTCTTCTCGAAGTAGTCGGATGCGTAGTACATCCTGTCTTCCCAGTCAAAGCCGAGCCAGCGCACGTCCTCCATGATGGAGTCGATGTACTCCTGGTCCTCTTTACTTGGGTTGGTGTCGTCGAAACGCAGGTTGCAGATGCCTTTGTAGTCGGCTGCTATGCCGAAGTTCAGACAGATGGACTTGGCGTGGCCGATGTGCAGATAGCCGTTGGGCTCGGGAGGAAAGCGGGTATTCACCCTGCCGTCGTACTTGAGTGTCCGCATGTGCTCGTTGATGATGGTGCGGATGAAGTCTACGGATTGCGATACGCCTGGTGCGGTCTCTCTGCTGATGTCATTGTCTGATGGCTTTCCCATGGCTTTGTTCCTCGATTCTTGTTTTATGCACTCTTTAGTTTTTTTGGATATACCATAGTATTCCCTTCTTTTGAATCGTTGACAGACACATTTGACTAATTCTGATGACATGATTGTCCTGGGTGTGGTGAGGATTATTATTTGGTGAGGCCAGAGAGTTCCATTCATTCTTATTGTCTCTGTATCGTGAAGTATTGTACTGGATAAGCAGGGCTTTATATTTATATAGTATAGAGAATCGAGGGGACGATAAAGCATCACAGAGGTTGTCAGGGAAATGCTGCAAAAGGTAGTATGCTGACCTCTATGATAATCTCATCGATCGTTTGGGATGCCAAACATGGTCTTTATTGCATGGGGGTATTTTCATTCGTGCTGTTGTAGCTCTGCTTGAATCGCTCATTCACCTCATCATCTATTTCGAGCTCAGCAAAGGGACCATAATCTTCTCAGGGTCTAATATCTAGATGAAATAACCACACACACGACTTTCTCCCCTTTCATTGTTGACGTTTGAGACCAATAAATGACAGCATCAGATGGTGACAGCAAAAATTAATTGGATATGGCTTCTTGTCTGGAATTATACGACGGTGATGAGAGAGCTTCTGGGGTCGAGAGGGAAAACTTGGATGGTCTACTAGCACACAATGAACAGCTTTAGAAATGTTGCCAAATGCATCAGTGGGTGAACCTGATAATAAATAGCCGAGCATGGCGCCCTCACTTGAAAATGGGGAATAACGACACTGGAGAAATTCGTTCCTTATATCATTTACATATTGATAAACATTATTAGGGGTTTCTATAACTTTTGCCTCTATCGGCCACATAATCCTTTCATCCGCATTCAGTATGAAAGCCAAATCATATTGAGGTGGTTGGGCAGGGGGTTGCTTCATTGTTTCACGCTCATAAGGGCCATGTTGAATGTAGAACGGTTCATCTCCTGTCATCACATTCCTAATACGAGGCTCGATCAATTGAGTTATACTACGTTCCAGATCCTTAGTATTAATATGTGGATTATCTTTTCCCATTTGATCATAAGCCTTCCATATAAAGTCAATTAAAATAGCAGATTGATTTTGGCACCAGGAATTAGCCAAAGATATGAAATCCTGATGAATCATTTTCCTCTATCCTGAAGTATGTTAATTCAATACAGGCTGTTTACACACAACTAATCAGTTTTTTCAGTTTGCCAACGTGCAAAATCTGCTGCTACTTCATCTGCATCATGTAGCCCCATGCTGCGTGTCCAGTAGCGATAGGCATCGGGTTTAAGAATAAAGATAGTCGGCATTTTATTGCGAAAATCATAGATCCTTGCTACGCGTCTGTAGAAAATACTTCCGTTTATTGTTTTCTGTGTGCTCAGCCAAGTCTTGTTTAATTTTTCAAGTTCAACAAGCAAGGAAGATGAATTTATCAGCTCAACACAAATTTGCTCATCGGATTTGCGATTCAATTCAAAAGCTACTAATCGGTAGGGCAAGTGATCGTTGTATGTCTCTTGGAAGATTGTCGCTGTGATATGTTTTTCTTGACCATAACCGGCTTTCAATACACGGATGAAATATTCACAATAGCCTCGGATTTCTGGCTCTGTAATAGATTCTAACCTTCGATTTGTTGGCTTCCGTCCAAGAGATTTTGTATTACCTTTGAAATCTTCTAGGGTCACTCTGCAGAGATCCTCAATTAAAACCCATTCAGCTTCTTTAAGCTCGAAAGCTTCTCGAATTATATTATCGACGTCATCATATGTCCTAATACCACCAAGCATTCGTGACTTTTCAGATATAGGAATTCTTGGAATTTCACTCGCTAATGTTTCTGGTCTATAAGCGGAAAAACGACCACTTGTTAGTAATAAAAAATATACGGCTAATAAGCTGTTACATGATAGGTAGGCTGCCTCCAGCAGAGTTTCATTTCCCTCTGAGGTACAAACAGAAAGATAGCTTTGAGAACAAACTACACCTCTACCCAAATCATCTGGCATTACTATACGTGCAGGAAATCGCTTATTTTCGATAGACCAACCTTGTTTAATTATCAACTGTGGAGTAGAAAATGATGAGACCTTTCTTGGCCGTTCTGCCGTGGGGTTTTTATTTAGAGGCAATTTTTTAGCTTCAACAAAAACCATTGAATTTTCTGGGAAAGAATCTGTATCCAGTATGTGTCGATTAAGTAACCAATCATAGTCCTTCTGTCGAAAGGGGTTTTTCCCGCGGATTATACCCTCAGCACAATGAACTCGGCCATCTTCTTTTAATTTTGCTATGTTCTTCGCCGTTCGTAATCTTTTAACAAGAACCCAATCCCGTTTCTGTCCCCATATAAATGCACTCCAAACATCTGGATCATGGGCAGCATCCTCGGGATGAATTGTTTTCACATCATTTGGCTCAACAATGATACTATACTCATCACCTAGATCTTCTTCTTGTTTTGGGCTGATGTATGAGAATCGTTCATTGTTAGGAGGCTGTGACTTAAATATAACTATACATGATGGGGCGATCGATGTTTGGGTGGAGGGTCCTTTTCGGGTGAAGACTCTGAATCGTAAGGCCGATAGGTTTACAACTTCCTCGATACGGAAAGTAGTAAAAAAATTCTTCCGAAATTCACGCGCTGGCCTACTTTGATTAAATAGTAAAGAACTAGCAGACTGAATTATTGCGATCTTCCCCTCTGGTTTAGTCAGCAATGCCGCTTTTGGAAGAAATAATGTTCCTATGTCTTTATTTGCAACTGGCCAAGGATGTGCTTCATCACTTGCCCAATTCTTTGCAGCATTAGTGAGAAGTCTCTCACCCCAAGGGGCATTACCAATAACGAGGTCATATCTCATAGAATCTTTTTTCGTAGATAAACCAGAAATGTTCTCCTCAAAAAAATCAGCATTGATAATCCTATGTTCTCTCATTTCTGGGAATATAACATTTGACCAGTAATACTTGGGTTCAATATTATCGCACATTGCGAGATAGAGACTGAATGAGGCGACGCGTACAGCGTGAGGGTCTTTATCAACCCCAAATAGATTCTTTTCTAACAATCCTCGAAGTGTCTCAGCCCGTATGGGTTGGTTAGGGTTTGCCTTCTTCCATCGGTGAATTAACCTTTGGAAAACCTTCACAAGGAATATGCCTGAACCGCAAGCTGGATCGAGAGTTTTCAAATTCCAATCTTCGCTATCCCAAGGAAGTACACGATCAAGTATAAAGTCAACAAGGTGTGAGGGGGTATAATAAATACCTTCACGGGATGCTCGCTCATTGACAAATGTCTCGTATATGCTACTGATAAACTCAAGTGGAATAGCATCAAAAGCATACTGTGGCCAAAGACATAATTGGCCTCTAGGCATATCAATTTCACCTTTGATAAAATCTTTAAGCAATTGGAGATGAATTGGTTTGACATGCCTTCTTTCTGTTTGCCAACCATACTCCCGTTCTTGGATCGTATTACCTTTCCCTGGGAAGAGATCCCCGTTGAATTTGCTGTTCAACCAATCAAAGAGGCGATAAGTCTCTTCGTAATCTTCCAAAATGCTCGAGAAACTCATGTGTTCTTTTTGAAGGATTTTAGCATCATGGAGATTTGCTAGCTTATTATGATTTAAGGCTGAATTTCCTTTTGAGTCTTTACGATCAAATAGAAACTGGATGAAAATTATTCTGGCTAAAAGATCATGACAAATATCATCATTAGTTAGTCCCATCTCCCGAAGCTTGTTCCGGACATATCTGAGATTGCTGAGCAACATCTGATCAGCTCTTTGGTCACGTTGGAACCGATTCACATGATCACGGAAGTACTTACCTGAGATGAGATTCACCCAATGGAGAATCTGGGCAGTTCGTTTTGTTATATCTGTTGGTTGTGAGTTTGCGAGATCTACAGTTGATAGCTCCTGGACAACGTAATCATTAAGAGGCCTATCATCATTAGGTGGTTCACAACATGTCCAAACACGTAAGAGATCAGACTCGATAGTAATAACAGATGGACTATGAGAAAAATTCCACGCGAGTCGTTGAAGAGAACGGAGCGTTTGTTCGTTTGCTCTTTTTTCAAACTCTGCTACAATTGCCAAAGGAGTTTCTGTGTCTGTAGCTTGTGGATTACGTAAAAGTACTCCTACCTTAATATCCGACACATGTGTAATCAAAGAAATTGTTCTTTCTATTTTGGCTTGAACCAACTCAGTAAAGATACGTGCTCCCTCTCCTGAAGGATTTCGAATCTCTTCGGGTGAAGGCCAGCCTAGTTTTTCATGTGTTAAATCAAGTGACATTTAAAGCCTATAGAGAAACGATTAGGCAAATTCATCTATCATTTCAATTTATTACCATTTTTTATTTTTATGATTATATCACAAAAAGGTAGTTAGTGTATACTTTTCAGATACAAGAGGTATAACAATAAAGAAACTTCTGATAGAATATCTTTATCATCTGGTAACCACGTGGGGAAAAAATTCAAGAGGTATTGGGGGAGTCACTTCCTGACAGGCCTCCATACACATAGGGATGACTATGTAGTACCTATCCCCCTGGCCTGATTCTGCCACGGGTGCCCCCGGGTGCCCCCTGCCTTACAAACGACAAATTCAGTACGTACGCCGACAGAAAGAAAGCATCATAAGTTGGTTGCTGTTAGATTGCAGTTCTCTTATGCTTGGTGGGAATAGTGGTGGGAATAACAATTATGAGAATGAAAAAGGGTTATGATAAGATCATAACCCTTTAATATTATTTGGTAGTCCCAAGGGGAATCGAACCCCTGTTTACGGCGTGAGAGGCCGTTGTCCTAGGCCACTAGACGATGGGACCATACATTTTGGCTGGGGGACTAGGATTCGAACCTAGATAAGCGGAGTCAGAGTCCGCTGTCTTGCCATTAGACCATCCCCCAGCGTACTTAGCTCTTCTAACGGCTGAGCTGGGGCTTGTCAAGGTGTTTTTCTCACGTCTTAAGTCGATGTGGAGCGCGCCCTGGAGCTGGTTTAAGGCACGATCGGGTCGGAAAATCATGAGAGGAAAAAATGATGGATAATGCCGGATCAAAAGGCCTTGTGTTGCCTGAAGGCGAATGTTATTCAGTTTCAATGACCTTCAAGGATGAGAAGCTCTATATTATAATGGTGGGCCTGCCTTCTCAGGGTAAGTCCACGATTGCATACCGTCTGCAGGACATCTTTAAGAAAAACTCCATCCATACCATAATCTACAACAACGGCGAGCTGAGAAGAAAATATACACCCGAGGGAACATGGAGGGCAGAATTCTATAATCCTGAAAACAAGGCCGCTGCTGAGCTCAGGAAGAAGTTCGCCCTTATGAACATCAACCGCGCAAAGCTGTACCTGAAGAACAAGGGCCAAGTGGCCATCCTGGACGCCACGAACGTAAGCCGCAACAGGCGCGAGCTTATCGAGGAGCATTTGAAAGATCATCCCATACTGTATATCGAATGCATCAACAACGACGAGGATATCGTAAATGTAAGCATCCAACACAAAGTGCGTGCCCCCGAGTTCTCATCCCTGAGTGATAAGCTGGCTGTCAAAGAGTTCAAGAAGAGGATCGATTACTATCGGATAATATACAGCCCGCTGCATGTGGAGCGAAACTTCATCACCATGGATTCCCTGCATAATAGAGTCCTCATCGAGCAGATCGAGGATCAGCTCCCGCTCTATTCCCGCATCAGAGACTGCCTGGTGACCGACGTGGTGAAGGGCCTTTTCCTCATCCGCCACACCGAGACCTTCTTTAACGTGGAGGACCGCATCGGCGGGGACCCGGACCTCACGCCCAAGGGCAAGGATCAGGCCGGCGCCCTTGGCCGGTTTTTTAAAAATAAAAAAATATCATATATCTTTACGAGCGAAAAGAAGAGGACCATCCAAACGGCCAGGGCCATTAAGGCCCTCCAGTATGATTGTACCATCGTGCCCTTAAAGGAATTCAACGAGATCCATGCAGGCATCTGCGAGGGCATGACCTATGACGAGATCCAGCGCCTCAAGCCCGACATCCATTCCGCCCGGAAGGCGGATAAGTACAACTATATCTACCCCGGCGGCGAAGGTTATGTGAGCATGAAGGAGCGGATCAAGATCGGCATTAAAAAGGCCTTTTATTTAAACCAGAGACCCGACAACATTATGATCATCGGGCATAGGGCCGTTAACCGCATGATCCTCTCGCACTTTCTCTACCGGCGGGAAGAGGATGTGCCTTACATCTACATACCCCAGGATAAGTTCTACCACATCGTAGCGACACAAGACCGAAAGGTGTTCGAGTTGAAGAAATACGATTAGGGGCTTGGACTCAGGGGGTCTTTTCCATGGACTCAAGCGCCTTGACCATGTTGGAGGCTGTTTCAAAATTCGGGTTGATCTTAAGCGCTTGTATAAAGCATTCCTTTGCCAGGTGGGTTTCTTCCATCTCAAGATAGGCCCTGCCCATGTTGAAGTGGATGTTTTCGTCGGCAGGGTCGATCTTGATTGCCTTCTGGTAGACCTTCACGGCATCTGCGTGCCGGTTCTGCCTCCGGTAGATAATGCCTAGGCTGTTGTAGACATTTGTCGTATTAGGGTTCAGTGAGATAATCTCATTGAAGATACTCTCGGCCTTTTCATGCATGTCCCGCTCTAAGAAGATCTCGCCTGCCATGTTGAGATATTTCTCGGCCATCTCATTATTGTTCATCTTGATGTATACTTCAGCCATGGCCTGGTAGGCCTTTGCAAACAACTGGTTGATCTGGGTGGCCTTCCTGAAGGCGGCAAGCGCCTCGTCGTATTCACCTCTGGCCGTATGGATGTATCCGATGTTGTAGTACACCTCGGCTGATTCCAGGATACTCAGGATATGCTCGTATTCCTTCAGGGCAAGATCGAAAAGACCTGCCTTCATGTATGAATCGCCCCTATCCAAATAGGCCTTTGCCTTTTTTGCAGACGGGCTCATTTCGAATTCCAGGATAAGGCTCAGCTTTTTTTCCAGGATCTCCAGGCTTAAGGGCTCCACGAGGATGGTATTCACCCCGGTTTCTCCGGCCTTGATGACGTCGCTCTTATTGATCTCAGTGGTCCAGAGGATAACAGGTGTATCCGAGTACTGCATATCCGATCGGATAAGTTTGAGCAGGGCCATACCATTCATCTCGGGCATTTCCCACTGGGCGACGACGATACCGGGGTTTATCCTCTTCATGATCTCCCATCCGGTGGGTCCGTCGTCGGCATGCTCCACATTAGTCAAGCCGATCTTGGCGAGCATGGCCGCTAAGTTCTTGTGGTAAAAGGCATTTGGTCCGATGATGAGGATTCGTATTCCTGGGCTGATGGGCATGTAATATCCTTTCCCTACAAATCACTATCGTCGAGCAGGGCCTTTTTCTTTATTTCTTTAAAGAGCACAAGACTGATCTTTCTGCCGCGTTCCAAGATTGCATAAGGTGAATCAGAGAAGAAGAATCTGCCCCTGTTGATGCGTATGGATCCCTGGCGGGGGTCACTGGACGTGATGATGTCGGCTCCCCTGGAGATTGCTTCTTTGAGGCTTGCAAGGGTCTTCACGGCATTGGTCTTAAGCCGGAGACCATCCGGGGTCTTGAGCAGAGTGCTGCTCCCGATGAGACCGGATATGGCCGCCCAGGCAAGGACCACCCAGGCATGCTTATGAAGGAATGAATCTGATTCGCCAAGCCTCCAGCCGGGTCCGTCCCATACAAGCGTTGCATTTTTCAGTTGCCATGAAGGGTTAGGAGGCCAGGAGAAGACAGGAAGTTCATACTCGTCAAGGGGGACAAAAATATTCCTGAGGCGCATGGCCTCGGCAAGGCTTAGTTTGGATACATCAGGGATCTGCGTAGCTGTGAGCCGCCATGCCCTCATCATCTCCGCCAAGGTTTCCCTGGTCGGGCCGAAATGGTAAAAGAGAGCGCTGATGCAGAGTCTTAAGGTGAGGAGCATGTCTGCATTCAGTTCCTCTTCGTATCTGATGAGCATCGGCAAATAGGGCGCTATGAACGGGTTCATCGAATGTAAGTTCATATGGGGATGATATGTGTGCTTTCTTATGGTTGTTTCCGTTTCGCATTCCAGGATATGCTGGAAAGGATTCCATTCGGATGAATATATGGTTTGGGTATCGCTGATGATGTCCGCGATCTCCCCTGCAAAAAAACTCATCTCCGTCTCGTCGTTTCTCCGGAAGATAGGGTGCCTGCCGGCAAGCACTATGCCGAGGCGCATGACTTCATACAGCGTGAGCGGGGGCAGCTTGTCATGGAGGATATGAGTGGCCATTCCAATGCCTCTTGCACGGAAGAACAGCTCTACCTCAGAGGATTTCTTTTTGATCTTCTCAATTTGTGCACCATCCGCCGGGATGATGATTAAGAGGAGGTTTAAGAAGTCCGTGCTCACTATGCTCGGCCGAGGGACCATGATCAGGCTCTCGATGAGGATATAATCCGGCAGCCTTGCAACCGCTACATCAAATTTTCCATCCAGATGTTTTTTTAGGAGGGAATATTGCTCTAGCGTGCACGTGGGATGTGCGAAGATACCCGCCATATCCTCTCCAAGGCAGAACAGGCTGGGGACGAGCATAATGAGCTCTCTTGTCCTGTCCTGAACATAAGGCAGCCAATGACGAGCCCTGTCTGTGTTTTTCCGAATGAGCCTCCGAATCGATGCCATGAAGGACCTATCGACAGATATGGAGTCTGCCTCAAGGTTGGTGCATTTATTTGTCTAGAATCGTCTGGAAGCGCCAAGGCTGAAGCGGGTATTTCTCTGTTCGATCTTAAGGGGTAAGCCATTGCGACTGGTCCCGGTATCGTTGTTGGTTGTTGCAGGATCGTCCCCATACCAGTATTGATTTTGGTGGCCGTCAGTGGTGATCGTGCTGTAGGTGCATCCCGAGGAGATGAACCAGTTTTGATAGATCTTGTAGAGGCCTGATAATGAAGCCTGATAGCCCGCCCCCGATGTTGATGAAGTGGATCTCCTGTTGCGTTTGAGGTGATTGTCCTCGTCATTGGCGTAGACAAGAGGGAGGCTTAAGGCTTCAACGGTGAGGATACATGTGTCTTTTATTGCAGTCCTTATGGCAAGGCCCACAGAGAATATGTTGTAATCCACGGTGTACAGAGAAACCAGTCCGGTTGCGGTGCTTGTCTGGTTCTGCCAGGGGCCATACCCTATTTGATGGACGTCATAGGCCTTATAATCATATTTTTCATATCGGTAACCTGCCGCAAGCCCAGCGGAAAAGAATCTTTTGCGTAAAGGGAAGACCCTCGTATTCATATCAAGGATGAGCGCTTTGGAATCCAGCTTGCTTTCTGAATAGATATCGACTCCGTTATGGGGAGGCTTATCATAGAGTGATTCGTTGATATAATCGTAGTCCTTCATGGGCATTGAAGTTGATTCCCAGGGCCCGGCGATAATGCCCAAGTCAGCCTCGCAGAGGTTATCCTGAGCCAGGCCGAGCCTGACACCGAGGGCTTTTACATCTATGGGCCACTTCAACGTGCTTTTACCGCCGTCAAACCTCTGTACATAGGAGTTTTGCCCGATCATATCGACGGCCTCAAGTGAAACCATCCCTGAAAGATTAAGCGCATATACATCCGTGCATAAAGAGACCACCATGAATATAATGGAAAAAAAGGCAAGCACGGAGAGGCAAATGGACATGGCAGCCTTGCCCTTTGTGCTATGAGGCGGTTTAGAGGAGGAAGTCTTGCTCCCGGGTATGGAGTGACCTGATGCAGGGTTCTGACTCAAGCTTGTTCCCATCGACTTTTGGGTTAGCATGATCACTTTTTATCAAGCAAGAAAATTATAGGGATGAATTATCAGCCCGAACCCTTCAGGGGATTTGATTTTTTATCTGCATATTCCGAGAAGAAATGTTGTGAGAACATACCGGTCAGATACGAGTTCGATAGAGGATATCAGGCAGCTCATGGGTTTCCGCCGGGGTGGAGATGTTACTGAATTGACTGGCGGATTTACCTTGAGCGGATTGGAAAGGCTCCTCATCCAGCTCGTTGATTGTCAGCCCGATGCCACCTATGCCATCGACACCGAGGGCAGGGTGATTGCGTGGAACAGGGCCATGGAAGACCTCACCGGCATAGGCACATCCGAGATCCTCGGCAAGGCCGGATATGAATATGCAGTACCTTTCTTTGGAGACAGACGCCCTGTCCTCATCGACTATGTCGTAAGCAGGGATGATGAAATACTCAACCTCTATACCTCCCTCACCCCTGATAGGGATGCGTTTTTTGCAGAACTAGATGTTTTGCTGAAGTCTCATGAGCGATCCGTGCTGTGGGTCAAGGCCCAGCCATTGTATGATTTCAGCGGAAACATCATAGGCGCCATCGAGTCTTTAAAGGATATAACCGCCTACAAGAATATCCAAAATGAGCTTAAGGATGTTGAGGGCCGGTACCGTGCTCTGTTCGACCGTTCCCTTTTCTCTGTCTACGTACATGACTTTGACGGTAATTACCTCGATGCAAACAAGGCGACACTCGATACCCTCGGGTACACCCTGAAGGAACTCACTCAACGTAATTTCATGTCGCTCATCTCGGAGGATCAATATCCACTTGCGGTAAAGGTCCGTGATGAGATCCTGAAGAACGGAACTCAGAACGGGGTGAGTGAGTTCACCATCACCAGGAAAGACGGCACGAGAATTACCATTGAGTCGAACGGCGCCCTCATCTTCCGCGACGGCAAGCCCTATGCGATCCAAGGGGTGGCCCGGGATATCACAGAGCAAAAGCTGGCGGAAGAGGCCCTGCGCGAGAGCGAGAACAGGTACCGTACGGTATTCGAGAACGTCAGTGACTCCCTTATTATCCATGAGTTGGACGGCACCATCATTGAGACCAACATGGCATCAATCAGGCGCATCGGATACACGGCGGATGTCCTCAGGGGCATGAACATACGGGATCTCATCCCGGGGAAGTACCGTGATGGATTTGATGAATACCTGCACAGGATCATAGAAAACGGCCGTGACGACGGGCTGCTGCGCGTAAGGACAAAAGAAGGCGACGACAGGGTTGTCGAATACAGGAATGTCCTCATCCGCCATCCGGACGGGACCCCCCGTTATATCCAGGGATCGGCCAGGGACATCACGGAGCAGGTCAAGGCCCAGAAAGCTCTCAAGGAGAGTACGGATAAGTATAGGAATATTGTTGAGAACATGCAGGAAGGGTACTTCGAGGTGGACTTACCCGGCAGTTTCACCTTCTTCAACCATGTCATATGCGACAACCTCGGCTATACCGAGGAGGAGCTCTCCGGTATGAATTACCAGGACTACATGGATGAGGAGAATGCCCGGAAGGTCTTTGCGCGGTTTCACCAGGTCTTCCAGACGGGTAAGTCCATCAAGGCCTTTGAGTGGGAGCAGATACGGAAGAACGGGAGCCCGATGTTTGTCGAGGCATCTATTATGCTCATCAGGAATGCACGGGGAGAGCCTGTGGGCTTCCAGGGCATTGTCCGGGACATCACCGAGCGCAAGGAGGCCGAGCAAGAGCGGGTCAGGCAGGAGATGCGCTTTATACAGGCCCAGAAGATGGAAACCATCGGGGCACTTGCCAGCGGTATCGCCCATGACTTCAACAACATGCTTTCGGGCATCCTGGGCTTTAGCGAACTGCTCAGGCATGATTTGCCGGAAGGGAGCCGTTCGGCAGCATATTGCGAGCAGATCACCAGCGCCGGAATGCGTGCGCGGGAGCTTGTCCAGCAGATCCTCTCCTTCAGCCGTTCATATAAGTCCCATAGGGAACCGATCCATGTGTATCCGGTCGTGGAAGAGGCCCTCAAGCTCCTCCGGGCGACCATACCCACAACCATAGAGATAAACAGCTGCATCGACAAGGTTTCAGATGTGGTCTACTGCGATGAGACAGAGATCCATCAGATTGTCATGAATCTTTGCACAAATGCATTCCACTCCATGGAAAAAACCGGTGGTATCCTGGGTGTGGGTCTGTGCGAGACAGTCCTTGAGGCTAATTTCACAGCCAAGTACCCAAACCTTGAGCCCGGCCCGCATGTGGCGCTCTCGGTGAGCGACACCGGGTGCGGCATGGATGATGAGACCAGAAAACACATATTCGAGCCGTTCTTCACCACCAAGGAACAGGGAAAGGGAACGGGCCTTGGCCTGGCGACGGTCCAGCAAATAGCGAGCTCTCTGAACGGCGAGATCATCCTTGAGAGTGCTCCGAACAGAGGCAGCACCTTCACCATCTACCTTCCGTGCATCAGAAAAGAACAGGAATAATTATCAGGCTCAAGGTATAGCATCCGGATTCTCAATTTTATCATCTGGAATATCTCATCGTTTCAGAAGCACAAGCGAGTGACTAAAAAAATTTATCTCTAAAAAAGGATTCTTAACTTTCTCAATCGTTCTTGTTTACAGCTGTCGGGGAAAGCCGATGATCTTTTTTCCATCGGGCGGATCTTCGGTTTTCCTGGTATATCCGAAGGTGTCTGTTTCATGCTCGTGGATGATATTGGCCCGGTGCAGGAGTTCATGGTCTGAAATAACCTCGGGGGGTTTCCCGTCGGCGATGACACCATGGTCTTCACCCAGCACGATCACCCGTGAGGAGATCTGCTTCACCAGGGAGATGTCATGGGTCGTGGTGATGATGGTTTTCCCGGCCCTTTGGAGTTCGCTGATGAGCCCTATCAGCCAGTGGCGCGTTCTCAGGTCGAGGGAGCTGGTGGGCTCATCCATAAGCAGGACCTGGGGATTCAACGATAGTACCGATGCAATGGCGACCCGTTTCTTTTCCCCTCCGGAGAGCTGGTTGGGTGTCCGGTCTTTCAGGGAAGAGATGCCCAGCATGGTAAGGACGTCATCGATCCTTTTCATAACCTCCCCTGCCGGAAGTCCGAGCTGCAGCGGACCGAATGCGATCTCATCATAGACATTGGGACAGAAGAGCTGGATGTCCGGGTTCTGGAAGACAAACCCCACCCTGCTCCTGAAAAAGTGGCGGAAGGTATCGGTTTCAAGTTTATCTTCAGTAAGGACCTCGCCGAATGCCCTTACGGCCCCTGAGCTCGGGAATATGAGTCCGTCCAGCATGTGCATGAGGGTCGATTTTCCCGACCCGTTGGCCCCGAGTATTGCCAGGGATTCGCCAGACTGGATTGAAAGGTTGATCCCCTCAATGGCAGGGATGGCGTCATGATAGCGATAGCTTACTGCGGAGAGTTCATAGAGGGGATTTTTCATGCGCATCCCTTTACCATGGCAACAGGGTACGGTCGATGATAAGCGCGACCGCACAGATGAATAGGACGAACAGCGACCATGCATAATCGTAGCCTCTTATCGAGGATGCATTCAGCGTTCTCACATCCCCGCAAA
>JBEKLI010000002.1:0-15464 GCA_050010275.1 Desulfomonilia bacterium
GATGTCCCGGTCTTTTTCCTTATCACCCAAGGCTAATCTGCACGGGCAGCACATATAACCATAGCGTTTCTTATTAATGAGCAATGCTTCCAGCAGGTCAAATACCCGTTCCCTATCCTTGTTGAAAAAATATCCCTTTGGCTCCTGGATTTTTTTTAACATTTCGAAGAGTTTTTCCACTTCACTCATAGGCCGAGGGCCTCCTTGATCTCACGGTCCTGGAACCCGATGATGACCTTGTCACCGCATAGGATAGTGGGAAACGTCAAACGTGGATTGTACTTCCTTACCTCATTAAGGATGGCTGCCTTTTCCTCGGCGTCGAGCAAATCCACATCGATGAAGTCATAGCGTACATTCAGATCATTCAGGAATTTTTTCGCTGCCTTACAGTGACTGCAGGTGCTCAGCGTATAGATGATGATTGTCTTGTCCATTATCAATTTCCCCCTGTTCCCATTAACATAATGGTTTTATATCACGGATTCAATACCAGTGTTTCTTGACAGGAATACGTTTTCATCAGAGAATGAGCTTCAGATAAACGCGGAGGTAGTTCATGGAATCCATGGAGCAAAATGTCGGAACCATTGACAGGCTTGTACGCGCTGGCATGGCGGTCATCATCATCCTTGTTCTGGTCAAGAGCGGCAAGATATCGCTGCTGACGGCCATCTCGCTGGTTGCCGGCGGCATGCTGCTTTCGAGCGCAACATCAGGCGTATGCCCGCTCTATACTCAGCTGGGTATTTGTTCGACAAAGAACGGCTAGGAGAATAACTGCCAGGTTGGCATTCCAAAATAAGAGAAGTCTGAGGCAAAGGCTTATGCGGCAACTTTGATATAATTGATGAAGTAATCCACACCCGACCACGTGGTGAAGAACAGGGCAATCCACATGAAGAATTCACCCGCAAGCTGAAACTGCAACCCAAGGATCGGATAGTGCACGAGCAGGGGAACAAGAGCAGCGCACTGGAACGCAGTCTTGTATTTGCCGAGCCAGTCCGCTGCGATGATGATGTTCTTCTCCGCAGCAATACTCCGTAAACCCGTTACGGCAATCTCCCGGGCGATGATAATTGCCACCATCCAAGCGGGTATTCTGCTCAACGGGATGAGCATGATCATGACAGTGGCGATCAGAAACTTGTCAGCCAAGGGATCCAGCAGTTTTCCAAGTTCGGATTCTATGTGGTACTTCCTTGCAAAGTATCCATCGAGGAAATCGGTGATCATTGCGACCCCAAAGATACTCGCGGCTATGACAGATTGGATCAGGCTGTCATGAATGATGAGAAGTGCAATGACCGGGACCATGAAAATCCGCGAGACGGTCAGAGCATTTGATATGTTCATTCCCCTGCATATCCTCCCCCATGTATTCTCACAAGTACATTCCTAACATAATCAGTGGTCTCTTGGTAGGGTGGAATTCCGCGGTATGAATCCACCGCATTTGGGCCCGCATTGTATGCAGCAAGGGCCAACATGAGGTTGCCGTTGTATTTTCTCAGAAGCCATGAAAGATATTTCGTACCCGCAGTGATGTTCTCAGTAGGATTCCACGGGTCGGTAACACCTAACTCCTGGGCTGTTTCCGGCATGAGCTGCATCAGGCCCATTGCCCCTTTGGACGACTTGGCCATAGGGTCATAGCCGGACTCAACCTCTATGACGCTCTTAATAATAGTCGGACTCATCCCCTGGCCTCGCGCAATAATGCCGATCAGGTTGTCGTACTGCGATCTCGAGATTTTCCTGGGGGAGTATTGGGGGTATTGATATTGTGAATATTGGTATTTCCTCTGTTTCTCTTTGGCATAGAGCTTCCAGTCGGCACCCATGGGACAGTTGCTGAAATGCAACGTGCCGTCAGGCCCGCGCCTCATGAAGATATCGGCATGCACTGGGCTTGTCCATAAGAAAGCAACTACAAATGAACAAAGAAAACCTACTATTCTTCTATTCATATTAGTCTATATCGTCACATAAAATGATTTATTCAAATATTTCATTATTGTACTCATGTTATTATACGCAATGCAAGCCTTTCATTTCAAGTATCTTAGGGCTGAAGGGGCTTAACCCCTCGTTTCCTGGAGAGAAATACCCTCATCCTCGTTCCCTGGTTCACCGAACTGTTCACGGATATGAAGCCGCCGTGCTCTTCAATAATCATATAGACCTTGGAGAGCCCAAGGCCGGCACCTCTCGACTTGCTGGTATAAAATGGGTTGAAGATGTCCTTGATTTCATCACTCGGGATACCTTTGCCGGAATCAATTACATCTATGATCAAATAATGCGGGTGGAGGCTGACGTTCACAACGAGCGAGCCCTTGCCGTCCATGGATTCGCAGGCATTCACGAAGAGGTGCCAGAAGGCCTCCACGAGAAATCCGTGGTCTGCGTAGATCTCTTCCAGGCCGGACGGTACATTCACCTCGTAGGCGACCCCGCTGAATTTGCCTGAGCCGAAGGTTTTTATGAGGGCATCATTAATGATGTCTTCAATATGGGTCATGGAGAAGTTGGGCCGGTGAATCTTGGTGTAGTTTACGTATTCCTCTATATCCAGGATCATGGCTTCCAGCCTCTTGACGTCCTCGATGATGTAATCGACATACACCTTTTCAGCACAATTATCGTCCACCGACTTACTCAGACGCCTGGAAAATCCACCCAGCGATGTAAGTGAGTTGCGTATCTCATGGGCCACCCCTTCTACGACCTTGCCCAGGGAAGCCAGCTTCTCGGCATTGATGACCTGTCTGCGCATCATCTCTATGTCGGTGAGGTCTCGAATAACAAGCACGATGCTGTTCGCATACTGCTCACTCTTGAGAAAAGAGGCGCTTAACAGCCCTGAGAATATGCTCCCGTCGGCCTTACGGAAGGTATATTCATTCTGAAAATACTCATCGCCCCCTAAGGATGCCTGTTTGATGTCTTCAAAAATATCCACACTCGGATCGGGGATGAGCACATCTACAGGTTTATTCTTCATCTCTTCCAGCGTTCCCCAGAGCTTATGGGCCATATGGTTCATGAACTGGATGGTCCCCCTGGCGTCGATCGTAATCACTGCCTCGCCCATGGTCTCGGTGATGGTGCCCATATAATCCTTGTAGGCATCACCCCTGGCCCTAAGACGGATGTTCTCAAGCTGCAACTCATGATCGTTGATGAGCTTTTTCGCTATATGTACGAGATATTGCATGGAGAACGGCTTGGTAACGTAATCCTTTGCACCAGCCTTCATGGCTTGGACCGCCGTGTCCTCGGAACCCTCGCCGGTGATAAATACCACCAGGGCATCAGGATCTATGGTAACGATCTCTTCAAGGACATCCACCCCGTCCATCTTCGGCATGAGGTAATCAAGGAAAGTGAGATCGGGTTTCTCCTGGGAATAGAGGTCGAATGCCTCTTCTCCATCAAAGGCCTGCACCACATCGAATCCGTGCTCAAAGAGCATCTCCCGCATGGCCTCGTTGAGGTCATGGTTATCGTCGGCGATCATGATCTTCCACTTCTTGGGTGTAGGTTCTTCCACTTTACCCATCCTGAATCTTTAGTATCTCGTCTTTCTTAAAGCTTTTCTTGACTTGTGTCACCATCCTTCCAGAAGGAAGGATAAGATCGGGCGCAATTTCTGCAAGGGGGTAGATCACAAATGCCCTGTTTTCCATACGGGGATGCGGGACAATCAGGCGCTCGTTCATGACCGACACACCATGGATAAGAAGAATATCTATATCGATTGTTCTGGGTGAGTGGATATAGGGCCTGGTCCTTCCCAGAGAACCCTCTACCTCTTGGCAGAGGTCGAGGAGTTTCATCGGATCACCCTCAAAAGAGAATTCAACGACCATATTAAGAAAGTTGCCCTGCTCATCATGAACCTCCACCGGTAAGGTCTCATAGACACATGAGCGCTTGATGATCTTTACACCCTTTTTGGGAAGACGTTCCAACGCTTCTTTGAGATAAGCCCCCCTATTCCCAAGGTTTGACCCAAGAGAGAGAAATCCTCGTATCATGCAAGTCTATTGGTCAAGGTCCCGATACCCTCTATCTCTATGGCAATTTCATCACCGCGCACCATAGGCCCGATGCCTGAGGGTGTCCCTGTTGCTATGACATCCCATTTTTCCAGTGTCATGATTGAAGAGATGAATTCGATAAGCTTAAACACATTGAAGATGAGGTTATTCGTATTTGATGACTGTTTGATCTCTCCATTCAAGCGTGATTGTACAGCCAAGGTATGCGGATCTTTGATATCGGTTTCAATCCACGGACCAAGCGGCGCAAAGGTATCGAAGGACTTTGCCCGGGTCCATTGCCCATCCTTTGCCTGGAGATCCCTGGCTGTTACGTCATTAAAGCAGGTATACCCGAGGATGACAGATTCGGCATCAATTGCCCTGATATTCCTGCATTGTCTTAAAATTACTACCGCCAATTCAGCCTCATAGTCAACACGGGTGGACTGATCCGGGTAGATTATTGTATCTCCCGGGCCGATCACGGATGTTGCCGGTTTCATGAAGAGGATGGGATCTTCCGGCGGTTTTAAACCCATCTCCCGGGCATGGTCCCGGTAATTCAGCCCCAAGGCAATGATCTTGCTCGGTAAAGCCGGGGGCAGGAGCCTCACGATATCGATATCCCGCCCGGGTATCGGGTTATCAGGGTCCCACTCGGTAAACCTTATGCCATCCATGGTGGAATACCAGGTCACCTGGCCTGATGAGGTTTGGCCCCTACCGATCTTCATGTCTTGATACCCAAGACATCCATCATGGAATACAGGCCGGACCCTTTGCCCATTATCCACCGGGCGGCCCTGATGGCACCGCGCGCGAAGTTCTCCCGGCTATGGGCCTTGTGGGTGATCTCGATTCGCTCTCCGGGGCCTGCAAACATCACCACATGCTCGCCCACGATGTCGCCTGCGCGGACCGTCTGTATGCCGATCTCACCTTTTGGTCTGACCCCGATGATGCCGTAGCGCTCATACCGGGCATGCTTGTCAAGTTCAATACCTCTTCCTATAGCCACTGCCTGGGCCAGCGCCAGGGCAGTACCCGATGGCGCATCCTTCTTGAGCCTGTGGTGTGCCTCCACGATCTCCGCATCATAGCTTTCATCAAGAATACCAGCCACCATGCTCACTGTCTTCAAGAGTACATTGACCCCGATGCTCATGTTCGGCGAAAGAACGATTGCTGTCTTTGATGCGAACGACTGAATCTTCTTTTTCTGTTCTCCAGTAAAGCCCGTAGACCCTATTACCATGGCCTTGGCGTTCTCTGATGCGTATTTTGCGGTGGACAGCGTCACTTCAGGGAAAGTGAAATCGATGATACAATCACAAGGAGCGAATGCCTTTTCCATGGATGAGGTCACCTTGAACCCTATCTTTGGGCATCCCAACGCCTCACCCGCATCCCTGCCGATAAAAGGGTGGGCCTTGTCTTCCAAGGCGCCTGCAAGGACAAAATCAGGGCTGTCCAGGATGGTACGCGCTATGAGTGAACCCATCCTCCCGCCAAACCCGACAACGCCGGTATTGATCATGGGAACCTCCGGTCAACTGACGCAGCCGTAGCGCTTCAGCACCTCGGCAAGCTTCTTCTTATTGGCTTCACTCATAGGGCACAGAGGAAGCTTGAACTCCTCTTTCACCTTGCCCATCATGGCAAGAGCAGTTTTTACCGGGATAGGGTTGGTCTCTATGAACAAGGTCTGGTTGATATCCAGGAGCTCAAGATGGAGCTTCTGCGCTTTTTTTATGTCCCCTGCATCCCATGCATTGCACATGGCTGAAAGCTTGTCAGGCAGGATGTTTGCAGTGACCGATATGGCGCCGACACCGCCGACACACAGGATCGGATAATTCAGGGCATCCTCGCCCGAGAGCACGCAGAAATCATCGGTCGTATCGCGGACGATCTGGGAGCACTTCACCAGGTCGCCGCTCGCCTCCTTGATGCCCACGATATTGTCGATCTTGGATAGCTCAACAACGGTTTCTGTGCTCATGTTCACCCCGGTCCTGCCGGGTACGTTGTAAAGGATCTGGGGTATGTCGCATGCCTTTGCAACAGCCTTATAGTGCTCATAGAGCCCTTTCTGGGTGGGTTTGTTGTAGTAGGGCGTGATGAGCAGAGCCGCATCCGCACCTGCATCCTTGGCATGCTTCGTAAGGCGGATGGCCTCTGTTGTGGAGTTGGAACCGGTACCTGCAATGACAGGAACTCTTTTTCCCACCTCATCTACCGTAATGTCGATGACATGTTCGTGTTCCTTATGAGACAACGTGGCTGATTCGCCCGTGGTGCCGCAGGGCACGATACCACTGACTCCGCCTTGGATCACGAAATTGATGAGATTCCTATACGCCTTCTCGTCTACCTTGCCTTCCCTGAACGGGGTGACAATGGCGACGATTGCTCCTGAAAACATCGCTTCCTCCATAAGTTAGATCAGACCCTTGGGGACATGCTCACCCGAGATGAGGTCTTCGTATGATTGCCTGTGTATTACCACAGAATACTTGCTGCCATCCACCAAAACCTCCGGCGGCTTGGGACGGGAGTTGTAGTTGGAGGCCATGGTGAACCCATAGGCCCCAGCGCTCATCACTGCGATGAGGTCTCCCCTGGACAGATACGGCAAGTCCCTGTCTTTCGCAAGAAAATCACTGGACTCGCAGATGGGCCCCACCACATCGGCCTTTTCCTTTGGTCCGTGTTTCTCGGCAAGGGGCATAATATCATGCCAGGCGCCGTAGAGTGCCGGGCGTATGAGGTCGTTCATGCCCGCATCCACGACGATAAAGGTCTTTTTGTCCGTCTCTTTGCGGTAGAGCACCCGGGTCACCAGCACCCCGGCATTACCCACAATGACCCTGCCGGGCTCGAAGATCAGCTTAAGATTCAGTTCCTTAACAGCATCGATGATGGCTGCACCGTATTCCCTCGGATGAGGAGGATGCTCGGATGAATAGGTGATACCCAGCCCCCCTCCGAGATCGAGGTATCTGAACTCGATGCCAAGGTCTTTGATGTTCGTTATGAGAACCTTGAGCCTTTCTATGGCATCGATGAACGGGCTGATGTCGGTAAGCTGGCTGCCGATGTGGCAATCTATTCCCACGATCTCAATATGGGGCATGTCTTTGGCCTTCAGGTACTGCCTGATGGTCCCTTCGATATCGATGCCGAACTTGTTCTGCTTCATGCCGGTGGAGATGTAGGGATGGGTCTGGGGGTCCACATCCGGGTTGACCCTGATGGATATGGGCGCCTTCCTATGCAACGCCCCTGCGCGTTCATTGATGACCTCCAGCTCCTGCTCACTCTCGATGTTGAACATCATGATGCCGGCCTGGATGGCCATGTCGATCTCAGCGGTGGTTTTACCAACCCCGGAGTAGACCACCTTGGAAGCCGGAATCCCAGCCTTCATCGCCCTGTAGAGCTCTCCGCCCGATACTACATCCGCACCAATCCCGTGGTTTGCCATGAGGGTGAGGATGGCAAGGTTTGAGTTGGCCTTCATGGCAAAGCACGTCTGATGGTCTATCCCGGCTAACGGCTCCTCAAAGGCCTGTATATGCCGTCTGAGGGTGGGAAGGCTGTAGCAGTAGTAAGGCGTGCCGATTTCGTGTGCGATCTTTTCGAGCGGCACAGCCCCGCAGCACAGTTTCCCTGTTTCGTCATAGGCAAAATCATGCATGGCTTTCTATCCCTTCCAGTGCTGATTTCTCTTATGTGTCCGTGTCATTTCACCACGATCTGGGCCGGGGTGATCCACTTGGTGGTGTCACGCTCCACGGCTATACGGTAGACCATGTAGCCTGATACGGGTGACGGATCCTTCAGAACCACCTCACCGGATTTCTCAAGGGAGATCTTCTGCTTCACCACAAGATCATCGGTGCAGTTGGGGCATATCCCCTTGGGCTTGCCCAGCAGCACTACATCGGCACGGGGCATATTACACCTGACCCTTACCACAACCTCGGGGCCTACGAACCTGATGGAGATCACTTCTACAGGGTCCGGCCTGGCCGGCGGCAGCGGCGGCAGTTTCCTGCCGCAGCCCATAAAGGCAATGATGATTGAGAGCGTGATGAAGAGGGCCCTACTCCTCATGGGTGAGCGACTCCAGGATGGCCTGTGCATCCGTAAGGGCGTTACGCACATTCTTTCTGGCCGTGCCTCCATAACTTGTCCTTCTGTCCACTGAGGATGCCGGATCAAGGCCTGCAAACACATCCGCCCCGAACAGATCGGAGAACGATTTGAGCTCATCGAGGCCGAGATCGGAGAGGCTCCTGCCCTTATCTATCAGCATGGATATGATCTCGCCTGTAATGCGGTGTGCTTCCCTGAACGGCATGCCCTTGGCCGCGAGGTAGTCAGCCATATCGGTTGCCGTGATGAATCCGTCAGCTAAAGACCGGTTCAACGCTTCGATCTTGGGGCTCATACCGGCCACCAGACCGGCCATGAGCTTCAATGACGCGACGGCCGTATCCAGGCTCTCAAAGACAGGCTTCTTGTCCTCCTGCATGTCCCTGTTATAGGACAGCGGCAGGCCTTTCATCATCACGAGCAGGGCCGTCAGGTTCCCATAAACACCGCCCGTCTTGCCCCGAACGAGCTCGGCCACATCCGGGTTCTTCTTCTGGGGCATGATGGAACTGCCCGTGCAGAATGCATCCGGAAGGTCGATAAAGGAGAAGGGCTGCGAGTTCCAGATGATGATCTCTTCGGCCAGCCTGGAGAGGTGCATCATGATGAGCGAGCAGATAAATGCCGCCTCGCACGCAAAGTCGCGGTCACTCACGGCATCGATGGAGTTCCTGGCCGGGCTTGAGAACCCGAGATCTTTAGCAGTAGCAGTACGATCGATGGGGTGAGGTGTTCCTGCAAGGGCGGCGCTGCCGAGCGGTGAGACATTGACCCTGGCCAAGACTTCTTTAATGCGCTGATGGTCCCTCAGCGCCATCTCAAAATAGGCAAGCAGGTGGTGTGCAAAGGACACCGGCTGGGCATGCTGGAGGTGGGTCATGCCGGGGATGATGGTATCCACATGATCAGACGCCTTGGCGAGCAGCACGCGCATAAAGCCTTTGAGTTCCCTTGCCATCTCGAGGAGGGCACTGCGCGTATACAACCTGAAATCCGTGGCCACCTGGTCGTTTCTGCTCCGTGCAGTGTGGAGCTTCTTGCCGGCCTCCCCGATCCTTTTCACGAGCTCGGCCTCGATGTTCATGTGGACGTCTTCCAGGGCAGGATCGAATTCGAAGGATCCGTTCTCGATGTCATTTCTGATGGAAAGCAGCCCGTCGACAATGGCCTTGCCCTCTTCTTTTGAGATGATGCCTGCGGATGCAAGCATGCGCGCATGGGCGATGCTGCCCTCGATGTCCTGCCTGTAGAGCCTGGCATCGACATCCACGGATTGGGTGAATGCCTCCACCAGCTTGTCAGTGTCCTGCGTGAACCTTCCTGACCATGGTTTGTCGGTCATTTTTTAACCTGTGCCCTCACCTTGAGCCGCAAGGCATTGAGCTTGATGAAGCCTGCGGCGTCCTTCTGGTCATATACCACATCTTCTTCAAAGGTTGCGATCTCGGGGTTGTACAGAGAGTACTTCGACCTCCTGCCCGTGACGGTGCAATTGCCCTTGTAGAGCCTCATCCTCACATCCCCGGTTACCCCCTTCTGTGCCTCGTCGACGAGCCTCTGGAGCACCTCACGCTCGGGTGAGAACCAGTAGCCGTTGTAGATAAGCGCAGCATAGCGCGGCATGAGCTCATCCCGCAGGTGCATGACCTCACGGTCCATGGTGATCTGCTCCATACCGCGGTGCGCCGCCTTCAGGATCGTCCCACCCGGGGTCTCATACACGCCGCGGGACTTCATGCCCACATAGCGGTTCTCCACGATGTCGATGCGGCCGATGCCGTTTTTGCTACCGAGCTCGTTGAGCTTGGCCAGGAGCTTGGCAGGGCTCATCTTCTTGCCGTCGATGGCTACCGGATCGCCGTTAACAAAGGAGATGACGATTTCCGTCGGCTTGTTCGGCGCCTTTTCCGGCGAGCAGGAAAGCACGAACATGCCTTCATCGGGCGCGTTCCATAGGTCCTCCAGGATCCCGCCTTCGAAGCTGATGTGCAGCAGATTCCTGTCCATGCTGTAGGGCTTTTTCTTGGTCACCGGCACATCAATGCCGTGCTTCTTGGCATAGTCGATCATCTTCTCCCGGGACCGAAGCTTCCACTCATCCATCTTCCAGGGCGCGATGATCTTGATGCCGGGGTACAGCGCCCAGCAACCAAGCTCGAAGCGGACCTGATCGTTCCCCTTGCCCGTAGCACCATGGGCAACGGCAAATGCCTTCTCTTTCTTCGCGATGTCGACCATATACTTGGCGATGAGCGGCCGGGCAAGAGAGGTCCCCAGGAGGTAGAGGCCTTCGTAAGCGACATCGGCCCGGTAGGCCGGGAACACATAGTCGCGCACGAACTCCTCTCTTAAGTCTTCGATATAGATCTTCTTGGCGCCGGTCTTCATGGCCTTTTCTTCCAGGCCTTCCAGCTCTTCGGCCTGGCCGACGTCCGCAGCGAAACAGATCACCTCATAGCCGAACTCATCGATGAGCCACTTGAGAATAACCGATGTATCAAGACCGCCAGAGTATGCCAGCACCACCTTATTCTTTGCGCCCATGCCAACTCCTTTTACCCTCGTAGGAGGAAATCCAGGATAGCCTCCTGGATGTATTGTCTGTTCTGCGCCTGCTCCCAGACGATGGAGCGCCATCCCTCCAAGACCTCTTCGGTGACCTCCTCGCCCCTGTGGGCAGGCAGACAGTGCATGAAAACCGCATCCGGACCGGCCACGTCCATGAGGGCATCATCCACCTTGTACAGCGCAAAAGCCTTTTTTCGTCTCTCTGCCTCTTCCTCCTGACCCATGCTGGCCCAGACGTCGGTGTTCACGGCAACGGCCCCATGGGCCGCCTCATTCGGGTCACGCACCACTACCACCCTCGCGCCGTCCTTCACTGCGGCATCAAGTATGTTCCTGTCGGGCTCGAATCCTTCCGGGCATGCGAGCATCAGCTCGAAATCCAGCATGGCTGCGGCATGGATCCAGGAATTGGCCATATTGTTGCCGTCACCGATCCAGGCGACCTTTTTTCCCTTAAGCTCACCGAGCCTCTGCGTCAAGGTAAAGCAATCGGCCAGAACCTGGCATGGATGCAGCAGGTCGGTGAGCGCATTGATGACAGGCACCTCTGCGTAAGAAGCCATCTCTTCGATACGGTCATGGCCGAAGGTCCTCATGACGATGGCGTCGCAGTATCCGGCGAGCACCCGTGCGGTATCTTTCAGGGGTTCTCCCCGTGCTATCTGGGAGCCCTCAACCGAGAGCACGACCGGGTGGGCGCCCAGTCGGGCAATACCCACTTCAAATGAGACCCGTGTGCGTGTTGATGCCTTTTCAAAGAGGAGCACCACTGATTTGCCCTCCAGTGATCGATGCGGGTGTGTCTGCCTGAAATGGGAAGCTTTTTCAAAGACATCCATGATCTCGTCAACCCTAAGGGTACGGATCGATAAGAAATCCCTGTGCTCCGTCATAGTCCTTTCTCCTTCAGGATTCCCCTGACGATCTCAAGGGCTTGCTCGATTTCAGAGGTACTGATGATGAGCGGCGGTGCAAACCTTAAGATGCGGTTCTGTATGACATTCAGCATGATCCCGTGCTTGAGCCCTTCTGCGGGCATGAAGGAAATGTCGGCATCGAACTCTGCACCCACCAGGAGCCCCCTGCCGCGGATCTGCCCCAGCGTCGGGTGGTCCTTTTTGAGATCATGAAGTCTCTGCATCAGGTATCGGCCCTTCTCATGCGCCTGGCCTGCAATGTCATCCCTGAGCATGGTCGAAAGCGTTGCCAGTGCGGCGGCCATGGCCAGCGGGTTGCCGCCGAAGGTAGAGGCATGGGTACCCGGAACGAGAACCTTGGCAATCTCCAGCCCGGCCACCACGGCCCCGACGGGGAAGCCGTTGCCAAGGGCCTTGGCCAGGGTCATGATATCGGGTGTGATACCCTCATGCATATATGCGAAGAGCTTGCCGGTCCTGGCCATGCCTGTCTGCACCTCGTCCAGCACCAGCAGGATGCCTTCCCGATCGCAGAGCTCCCTGACCTTTTTGAAATATCCTTCAGGAGGGATGTTGATCCCGCCCTCGCCCTGGATGGGCTCCAACATAACGGCCCCTACCTCATCGGTGAGAGCGTGTTTCAGTGCCTCGATATCCCCGAACGGCACGGAGATGAATCCGGGCATCATTGGCTCGAACCCGGCGCGATACTTCGCCTGTCCGGTGGCGGCCAGGGTCGCCAGGGTCCTGCCGTGGAAAGAGTTCTCAGCGGTAATGATAAAAGGACCCCTCTTTTTATTGGTGTTGCAGTATCTCCGAACAAGCTTGATGGCCCCTTCATTGGCCTCGGCCCCTGAGTTGCAGAAAAAGACCTGAGCAGGGAATGCGTGCTCGGAGATCAGGTTCGCCACGAGCTCCTGCTGGGGGATCTGATAGAGGTTGGAGCAGTGGAAAAGCCTCTCTGCCTGCTCCTTCAGGGCCTTGGCGACCTCGGGGTGGGCATGGCCCAGGTTGCATACGGCAATGCCCGAGACCATGTCCAGGTATTCTTTCCCGGCATCATCCCACAGCAGGCACCCCTTTCCCCTGACTACCTTCACGGGCTGCCTGGCATAGGTGTTCATTACATGTTCCACGTTAGCTACTCCTTGACGATCTGGGTGCCGATGCCCGAATCGGTGAAGAGCTCCAGCAGGATGGAATAGGGTACACGGCCGTCCACGATGTGGGCCTTCATGACGCCGCCGTCCAAGGCCATCATGCAGCACTCGAGCTTGGGGATCATGCCGCCCGTGACCACGCCCTTTTTCATGAGGCCGGGGATCTCTGCATACTTGATGCTGGAGATGAGCTTCCCCTTCTTGTCGAGCACGCCCTGCTCGTCGGTTAAGATGATGAGCTTCTCTACGCCCAGCTGTCCCGCCACCCCGGCAGCGACCGTATCGGCATTGATATTGTATGTGAGCCCGTCGTCGCCCACCCCTGAGGGCGCAATGACGGCCACAAAGCCTGCTTTTTCTACGACATCGATGATATCGGTGTTGATCTCTTTCACCTCGCCCACATGTCCCATGTCCAGGTCATTGGTCACGGTCCCGTCCGGGTGCCTGCGTTTGGAAAAGAGCTTTTTTGCCTTTATGAGTCCGCCGTCTTTGCCGGAAAGACCCACGGCCTTCCCGCCCTCCGAGTTGATGAGGTGCACGATCTCCTTGTTGATGCCCCCTGCCAGGACCATCTCCACCACGTCCATGGTCTTGGCGTCGGTGACCCGTTTTCCCTCTATGAAGGTTGACTTGATGCCCATCTGTTCAAGCACCGAGCTGATCTGCGGGCCCCCTCCATGGACCACCACCACCTGGATCCCGATGTACTGGAACAGGATGATCTGCTGGGCAAAAAGCTTTTTCAGCTCAGGGTCCACCATGGCGTGACCACCGTATTTGACCACGATCCTCTTGCCCCTGAAATCCCTGATGTAGGGAAGGGCTTCCACCAGGACCTTTGCCCTTTGAATAGCCTGTTCCATCTGCGTAATCCCTTTCACGGGCCTGAAGGCCCGATAGAACGACCACAGCACTTGAGGCTGCATGCATTTATTTCAAGAAAGCAGTGTATTTACCGAAATCCTGCAGAAATTGAAAGGATAAAATGCGACTTCATGAAGCCCGTACTGCCTGCACCCAAACTGTTTTCCCGGCCAGCTCCGGTTCGGCTTTTCCTTACGGCAGGTATCACAGATAATCCGACCACCTCTTCATGGTGAGCCTGCCCATGAGGTTCACGGCCCTACGGGGCAGGAACTTCATGATACCCAGATGGAGCGCCTTGTTCTGCCATCCCGGCACATAGAACAACCTGCCGTTCTTGAATGCCTTATAGCCCAGCTCAACCACCTCGTCCACGGTCTTGAATGAGATGGTGAACGGGATGAAGTCCTCCGGCACCCCTGCATCATTGATCAGGGCTGTCCGGGTAAAGGGCGGGTTCAGGGTCGCCACCCTCACCTTCGACCTGAAGGGCAGGTCTCCGGAAATCCCCTCTGTCAGCGATTGGGTAAAGGCCTTTGTCGCCGCGTACAGGGCGAGTGATGGGAGAGGCTGGAATGCCGCCACCGATGACACGTTCAGGATAGCACCGCTGTCACGCTCGATCATGGAGGGGATAACAAGCCGCATGAGCTTTGCGTATCCGAGGCAGTTGAGCAGCACCATCTTATCCAAACGGTCTATATTCATCTCGTCGAACTTCCCATAAAAGCAGATCCCTGCATTGTTCACCAGCACATCGATACCACCTGTCCTTTCTGTTGCCTCGTGATAGAGCGCCTCAGGCCCTTTAGGATCGGTGATGTCCACTGTGAAAGTCCAGGTCTTGATGCCATGGTCCGACTCCAACTCGGATGCATATCTTAAGAGCTGTTCCTTCTGCGAGGGCAGGTCTGTGAGAAAGAGGTGCGCCCCGTCTTTTGCAAAACACTTTGACAGACCCCTGCCGATACCCATGGATGCACCGGTTATGAGAACGTTCTTTCCAGAAAGAGATATTTTCATTCTGATGCCCTTCCTTTCACGAATAGATCTTTCCCGTTATTGGATTGCGCCCTTTTGCCTTCACAAACCTGGCAAAATCCTCGAAAGCCGCCTTTGTCGAATATTTGAACGAATATCCCAGTTCTGTTTTTATCTTAGAGTTGCTTGCGATCCAGGGATATTGCATCAGATTCAGGCATGGGCTCGGAAATTCCGTAATGAACGAAACCCTCAGGTACCACATGAGGTTGTTCAGCGGCCACAGGAGCCATATGGGTATCTTGAGGGACCACCCTCCGAGTAGATCGAGCATCTCATCAAAGGTCATGGTGCCATCAGCTGCGAGGTTGAAGAAACCGGCCTTGTTGTTTTTCAGGAGGAGATACATGATCTCCACCAGATCATCTTCATGAATGAACTGGAATGGTGCCATCCTCCATGGGAGAATACAGATCTTCTTGCAGAGATGCTTTGCCAGGGGGTTTGTAAACCCCGGTCCCACGACAAAACATGGACGGATAGTGATAAGGGAGATATCTGAATTCGCCTTCTCGAATTCTCTAATCCATTCCTCGATCTCCCTTTTGTTCTTGGCGTAGGTGAAGTCCCCATTTCCTCTAAGTGGGCTCTCTTCGGTAAGGAGAGGGGGATTATCAGGATGAAATCCATATGCAGTCGTCGACGAGCAATCCATGATCTGCCTCACCCCGTGTTGTGCCGCAGAACTCAAGACATTC
>JBEKLI010000003.1:0-14304 GCA_050010275.1 Desulfomonilia bacterium
ACAAGATTGCCTACCTGCGCATGCATCTCTTTGAATGCCTGGCATGCCGCATCACGGTAATCCGGTGCCGTGCAGAATGTCTTCGCAGGCTCTTCTTCCCAAAACTTGAAATCGGGCATATAGATGTCGAACACACCCGAGAGCAGCCTGAGTGTCTCCAGGGCATCATAGCCGCCGGTGTTGTAGACCAGCGGCAGGTCGAGACCCGCATCAGCTGCAATGACAAGGGCCTCCAGGATCTGGGGGACCACGTGTGATGGCGTTACGAAGTTTATATTGTGGCATCCCCTGTCTTGGAGGTCCAGCATCATGCCGGCGAGCTCCCGAGCATTTACCTCATCACCCTCGCGGAGATGGCTGATGTCATGGTTCTGGCAGAATGAGCAGAGCAGGTTGCACGAGCTGAAAAAGATAGTGCCTGATCCATGTGTGCCTACCAGCGGTGCCTCTTCGCCGAAGTGCGGGCCGAAGCTCGCCACCTTTGCATACCTGAGAGTCTTGCAGAAGCCCTGTTCTCCGTGGATCCGGTTCACCCCGCATGAGCGGGGGCACGATTTGCAATTTTCAAGAAGCGCCAGGGCCTTTGCCGCCCTGTCCCTAAGAAGCCCCTTGTCATGGAGCACACTATAGGCCGGTTTATGCATGCCCTTACCTCGCCGGGTATTACACGGTAAGATCATTTTTATCACAAAGGCCGTGTATGCGGCAGGGGGATTTTCAAAAATGGGGAGGTGACATGGATGGGAATGGCATGAAGCTTTTCACATTGGAGTTTGCTCATCATTGATATATGTAATACACCCATGTTTCCCAACCCTTTGACTGGGCTTAATCAATAAAAAATGATAATATCATTTACGAAAATGATAATTCCTTTTGAGCGCATCAAGAACATGTGTTTCCAGGCCATGTTTGATTTTGAGGCATGGTGGCTTATATTTTAACGAGAAAGGATAAAAGGGTCCGACATATATGGCCGGGAAATCAAAAAAGGAACGCATAAGAACAATGACTGACGCAGTTCTGAGGGCTGCCACAGGAGATTATTCGCTCCGGCTTGAGTTAACGGATAAGAATGATGAGATAGATGCTCTGGCAGATGCGCTTAACAAGATGATGAATACCATTGGCTGCGATTTCACCAAGCCCAAACAAGCCGAAGAAACTATCCGTGAGAGCGAGGAGAAGTACCGCACTATCCTTGAAAGTATGCAGGAATCATACTTCGAGATTGACCTGAAAGGCAATTATACCTTTTTCAATGACTCCCTGTGCGAGGACCACGGGTATTCACGCCAGGAACTCATGGGCATGAATTACAAGACCTATACCACCCCGGAGACGGCCAAGCGGGCTTACCAGTTTTTCAACGAGATTTATCGCACGGGCAGACCGAAACGAAGTCTCGATCATGTGATCATCAGAAAGGATGGATCCAGGAGAATGATTGACATGTCCGTCTCCCTGATGCGCAGCCCCTCGGGTGAGCCCGTCGGATTCTGGGGCGTGGGAAGGGATGTCACGGAGCGGATCGAGGCGGAACAGGCTCTCAAGAAGAGCGAGGAGAGATATCGAACCATCCTGGATACCATGGAAGAAGGGTATTTCGAGGATGATCTTAAGGGTACACTCACCTTTGTCAACGATGCTGCCTGCCGGCTGATGGGGTACGATCGTGATGAATTAATAGGCATGAATTATCGAAACTACTCCTCTCCTGAAACGGCACGGCATATGTATGAGGTTTATCACCGGATATTTGAGTCAGGTAACCCGGAGTTCATGATGGATTATGAAATTATCCGCAAGGACGGGTCTGTCCGAACCCATCAGGCGAATGCCGCTCTCCTGCGAGACCAGGCGGGAGGGCCAAAGGGTTTCCGCATCTTGGTGAGGGATGTGACCGAGCATAAAAAGGCCGAGGACGCCCTTCGCCTGAGTGAAGAGCGCTACAGGACAATATTGGATACCATGGAAGAAGGGTATTATGAGGTTGATCTCAAGGGATCATTCACCTTTGTCAACGATGCCGGCTGCAGGCTGTTGGGATATGAACGCGATGAATTAGTCGGCATGAATTATCGAAACTACCACTCTCCTGAAACGGCACGGCATATGTATGAGGTTTACCACCCGATGTTTGAGACCGGGAAAACCGAGTTTTTGATGGATTATGAAATTATCCGCAAGGACGGGTCTGTCCGAACCCATCAGGCGAATTCTACAATCCTGCGAGACCAGGCTGGCCGTCCCAAAGGTTTCCGTGTCCTGGCAAGGGATATCACCGAGCGCAAGCGGGCTGAAGATGAAAAAGCAAATCTTGAAGCCCAGCTGCTTCAGGCACAGAAAATGGAGTCTATCGGCCGTCTTGCAGGGGGTGTTGCGCACGATTTTAACAATATGCTCAGCGTTATTCTCGGCTATATGGAATTGATTAAGCTCCGTCTGGAACCGGACAATCCCTTGCTGCACGATTTAATGGAGATTGAGAGGGCTGCCGGAAGGTCCAAGGACATCACCGCCCAGCTCTTGGCCTTTTCCCGTAAGCAGATCATCTCACCCAAGCCCATGAATCTCAACGACCTCATCTCAAGCACGCAAAATACCCTTGCCCGGCTCATCGGTGAGGACATAGACCTGCGTTTCTATCCGGGGGAAGGCCTCTGGAACATCAGGCTCGACCTCTCGCAGATGGAGCAGATCCTTGTCAATCTTGCGGTCAATGCCAGGGACGCCATGCCCCATGGGGGTAAACTTACCGTTGAGACAGCGAATATCCTCATGAATGAAGACTATTGCCGGATGCATCTCGGATTCACACCCGGTCCCTATGTACTGCTGGCAGTAAGCGATAATGGGTCAGGAATGGATAAGGAAACCCTGCAAAATGTTTTCGAACCTTTTTTCACCACCAAAGAAACCGGTAAGGGCACCGGGCTCGGACTTGCGACCGTGTATGGGATCGTCCAGCAGAACGGCGGGTTTATCAACGTATATTCGGAACCGGCCCAGGGCACAACATTCAAGATCTATTTTCCCCGGAGTAGGGAAGGCTTAGAGGTGTTTGAGGAGGCCAAAGAATCCCCTGTGGCTTTGGGATCAGGCAAAGTCCTTTTGGTTGAAGACGATGACATGGTTCGCAAAATGACAAAGGATATGCTTGAGACCATAGGGTATTCGGTCCTGGCTGTGGAGAGTCCCCTGGAAGCCCTTTCCATATGCGAAGAAAAGGATGCTCGCCTCGACCTTGTGATCACGGATGTTGTCATGCCAGGCATGAGCGGCAGGGAGCTCAGGGACAAGCTCGGGATCATCCGACCCGATATCAAGGTGCTCTTCATGTCCGGATATACCTCAAATGTCATCGTCCATCACGGAGTGCTGGAGGTCGGGGTGCACTTTATCCAGAAACCCTTCTGTTTAAACGATCTTGCCAGAAAAGTCAGTGAAGTAATTGCAGACGGATAGGTTTAAGCCTACTGGGCTTCACCGCATCAAGGAATGCCCCGCAAGGTCATGGTTTCGGAGGAAGAATGAATGCCGTTTCTCTACTTCTTCTTGTATGTGCCCAGGAGCTCTGTCTTGGCTAGGACATGACCTTCCATGGCCTTAAGTAGATCCTTCTTGGAAGCTCCCGAGCCCAGCGACAGCATGGTATCCAGGGCATAGAGCCTGAAGTAATACCGGTGGGTCCCCCAGGGCGGGCACGGGCCGCCGTAGCCGAAGTCGCCGAAGCTGCTCTTGCCGTGGATGCCACCCAATGCCGGTCTCTCGGTTTTCGGAGAGGCCTCCGGCAGTGATGAGCACGAAGAGGGAATATTGTAATATACCCAGTGGACCCATGTGCCCATGGGCGCATCCGGATCATCGCAGATAAGGGCAAAGCCCTTAGTGCCATCAGGAGCCCCTGTCCATGCAAGTGGCGGTGAGATATCCTTTCCCTGGCAGGTATAGGGCAATGGGATCATGCCCCCTGCCGTGAATGCCGTGCTCTTGAGCTCAAAGGCATATGCGTCGCTGCTAAGACCTGCCGATGGATATGCCCCCATGATCAGACCTAGAATGCTTACCCATAAAACAAGATATCTGAACCTCATGACAAACCTCCCTGATACGTTTTCATTGACAATTATAATCGGCTCGGGGCGATTTCCAAATCAGATGAGCTCCTTGAGCCTGAGGGCATTCATGGGGGCGTATGCCATGAAGTCATTGTCGAAATATATGTAGGTATCCAGACCCCAGGCCTGGATCTTTGTCGCCCATGCCTTCAGCTCATCTTCCGCGTAGCATGAGGCGTAGAGCCTTTTGGAGCCGTGCAGACGGATGTAGACAAAGTCGGCAGTCACGGTTTCAAGGTATGGATAGCGCCCTGCCGTGTCCGATATGCACCAGGCAATACAAAAGTCTTTCAGACAGGATAGCGCATTATCACTCATCCAGCTCTTGTGACGTGCCTCGACGGTATATCTTCTGTCCTGCGGCAGAAGTGAGCAGAATGATTCCAACAGGTCTTTGTCAAAGGTAAGCGACGGTGGGAGCTGGAAGAGGACGGGGCCGAGTTTTTCGCCCAGGGGCCTTAAGGATTCCATGAATGCATTAACCGGTTTCTCCACATCATGAAGCCTCCTGATGTGGGTGATGAACCGGCTCGCCTTCACGGACCAGAGAAACCCGCCGGGTGTACCTTCCCGCCATTTCTCAAAGGTGGACGGTCTCATCTGGCGGTAAAAGGTGGCATTCACCTCCACCGTGGAGAATATTTTGCTATAGTGTAAGAGCCATCTGGTCTTGGCAAGATTTTCCGGATAGAAGGCCCCTCTCCAGTGGCCATAGTTCCATCCTGAGGTGCCGATAAAAATCTGCGGAATATGCAGCGTTAAGGAATCGTTCATCTTTTCAGGCAATTTCAGGTGTCAGCACCCACCTGATGGCCCATGTATTTTCCATCCGGTTGTACTCAAGGCATACGATACCGCCGTTCCTGAACCGGATCACAGGCTTTTCCGGCGCCCCGGTGATGAGATATGACACGAGCCGTTCCATGAAGGGCAGGTGGCCTACAACCATGAGATTATCCCTAGCAGGGAGTGTTGCGGCAAAAGCCGCCACGTCATCATGCGGGTTCAGACCCGGCTCCATTACCGGCTGACTTCCGGGCGTCAATCGGGCGGCGAAGATCTCTGCAGTCTTAAGTGCCCTGGTCTTCCCGCTGTGGATGATCAGTGGGACGCTGAGCCCGATCTCGCGAGCCTTGGATGCCACGTGTTCCACCTCGGCCCTGCCCTGGTCGGTAAGACCCCTGTCCGGGTCAACCTCCTTGGGGAGGCTCCTGCCATGCTGCACCAGGTATACGACCATGTGTTTCTCCTCCTTGCTTGCAGCATGGGTAAATGCAAAATTTTACCTCACCGGTTCTTCCTTCTGCCCGCATGCCTATTACTTATTCTCTACGGATTTAATGAATAGGGGGATCAGATGGAGAATGCAAGCATTCAGGATATCTTGGCAGGCCAGAGGCGGTTTTTTGCCTCAGGGAAGACAAAGGATGTTGCTTATCGTATCGCTCTGCTCTCTAGACTCCTTAAGGTAATCCGAGATAATCACAGGCTCATACTCGATGCATTGGCTGCCGACATGAGAAAACCAAAGCTCGAGGCCTATGCAAGCGAGATCGCCATCACCCTTAATGAGATAAAGTACATCATGCGCAAGCTTCCTTCGTGGACCAGGCCCAAGTTTGCAATGACCGCCAGGCCTTTGCTTCCGTCCTTATGCTCCATCACTAAGGAACCACTGGGTGTCGTACTCATTATTGCCCCGTGGAATTATCCCTTCCAGTTAGCCGTTGCCCCACTTGTAGGTGCCATAGCCGCAGGAAACTGTGCCGTGGTGAAGCCCTCCGAGCTGGCACCCAACACGAGCGAGACGATCAAAAAGATTTTCAGCATGAACTTCGATTCCAGCTCTATTGCAGTGGTAACAGGGGGGCCCGAGACGGCACAGACACTCCTTGCGGAGCGCTTTGATCACATCTTCTATACGGGAAGCACACGGGTCGGTAAGATCGTGATGAAGGCAGCATCGCACCATCTCACCCCCGTGACCCTCGAACTCGGAGGGAAGTCTCCCTGCATTGTGGATACAGATGTCCACTTGGAGTACACTGCACGAAGGATTGCGTGGGGGAAATTTTTTAATGCCGGCCAGACCTGCATAGCACCGGATTATCTCTTGGTGGAGGCGGGCATCAAGCAGGCGTTTCTCAAGGTGTTGAAGGAGCAGATCTTTGGATTTTACGGCCCTGACCCTTCCTTAAGCCCTGACTATGCCCGGATCATCAACAGCAATCATTTCAACCGTCTCTGTTCATATCTCAGCCAGGGAGATATTATCATCGGGGGCCGGACAAAACCGGATGAGAGATACATCGCACCGACCGTCATGGACAATGTCGCACTAGACGCCCCCATCATGACCGAGGAGATATTCGGCCCCATCCTGCCTGTCGTCGCTTATACCGATCTTGATGAAGCCATCAACTTCGTGAATGCCCGGCCCAAGCCCCTTTCACTCTATGTTTTCACCCGGGACAAGACAAAGCAGGACCGGGTCCTGTCAGGCACCTCCTCGGGTGCAGTCTGCATCAATGATGTCGTGATACATTTCGCGTCTCACTACCTGCCCTTCGGCGGCGTGGGGGACAGCGGTATGGGCAAATACCACGGCCACACCAGCTTCGAGACCTTCAGCCATACAAAAAGTATCGTGAAGAACACCCTTCGATTCGACATTCCTCTGCGGTATGTACCCTATCGTTTCAAGTTTCCGCTCGTGAAACGATTTTTCTGATCAAAGGGTTTTTTCCAGGCTTGCCCTTTCATGTGCCTTCATATATGGGGTGACCTTTGAATGAAAGGAGGCAAGTATATGGGGATCATGTCGAACATCGTGAGTATCTATCAGTACAAGGTCATCGGGGAATTTAAAGGTGTTACTTGGGTTCAGGAATGCCTGGCCAGGAACCAGTTCGTGCCCATCGATGCAACCGCCGATGAGGAGGGCCTCGGCTGGGTGAACCTCGATGACCACACAAGTGCCGATTTCGACAATGAGAATGTATTCCGTCGTGACCCTTACTATGCCTTTACCTTGCGACGGGACCAGCGCAAGGTCCCGACAGCGGTGCTCAAGAACCTCGTGGACAAGGAGTGTTCCAGATGGCTCTCGGAACGACCCGCCATATCGCGCATGCCATATAAGCGCAAGGCCGAAATCAGGGAAAACCTACATGCATCGCTTCTCTCAAAGACCCTGCCTGTGCCGGCGACCTATGATGTAGTCTGGAATACGGATACAGGCATTCTTACGGTCGCCAATATCAGCGAGCGGGTGCTGGACATGGTGGAAGACACCTTTTCCAGGACCTTCACAGGTCTGAACTTGGAACCCATACACCCCATGAGCAGGGCCTATCGGGTGCTGGATGAGGACAGTCACCGTCTTCTTGAAAAGGCGGACCAGGCACCATCGAGGGATGTCCTCCTGCAGATCAAGCGCAACCGGTGGGTCGGATGGGACTTTCTGCTGTGGCTCATGCATCGTACGAGCAGCAGCGGCTCGGTATATCAGGTCAACCAGAAGGGCCCCCTGGAGAAGGGCGAGGGTTTCATGGCCTATCTCCATGACAAGTTCGTACTGGTGGCCGAGCATGAGCAGGGTAAGAGGAAGAGTTCCATTACCGGGGTCCAGAGGGAATTCTCCGAGGCCAGGGGGGCCATCCGCGACGGCAAGAACATCACAGAGGCCCTTATTTATCTGGAAAAGGAGCCGCGTACCTGGAAGGTTTCATTGAAGTCCGATATCTTTGCCCTTGGTTCTTTTGCCTGCCCGGTGGTTCAGATAGAACGGGATGAGATCACCGACCCTGACCAGGAACACATAGCCGTATTCTACGAGCGCATGAGCCTTCTGGAGACAGGCCTCCAGCTCTTTGACAGTGTCTTCTGTGCCTTCCTGCAGGAGCGTATCGCAGGCACCTGGCCAGAGAAACTCAAGCACATCAATGAATGGCTGAGCAGGCCATAGACTAATTATAAATTATAAGGCAATATATCAATTTATATGTTTGGAAAGAAATGCCGAAATCTACCCTATGGACGTATTCCGGCCCATACCTGTTGATGTCATTCAGCTCGACGAGAAGTCGGTCGTCGATCTGTTTATAAAGCATGAAGACAGGCTCATGCCCTTTCTTAGGAAGGGGGGCGTATTCACCAGGGACCACCTTGTAGAGCTCAACCAGTATGGCCTCAACAAGATATTCATACGTGGCAAGGAAGCCATTGTCTTTGAAGAATATGTCAGTGCATATTCGGACAGAATCCTGACCGATCCGACGGTCCCCTCCAAGGTAAAGGCGGCGACATTTTACGTATCATCCATTCATGCGCTCAGGAAGGCATTCGATGATCCGAACTCGGAGCGGATCGAAGAGATAAAGAACACCCTGAAGCCCATGTTCAAGAATATCATGAATAACCAGGTCCTTCTGAACGACCTCTTTTCCATCACAGAACACGACTTCAACACCTACACGCACAGTGTCAATGTCGGTATCTTCGCCACCTCGCTCGCCATCCATTTTTTCAAGGGTGACAGCACCATCGGGAATATACAGCTTGAACGCCAGAGCTATGGATATTTCCTCCATGATGTCGGGAAATCAAGGGTGCCTCTGGCAATTCTCAGAAAACGGGGAAAATTGAACCAGGATGAATGGGCCGTCATGAAGAAACACCCTGAATGGGGATACACCATACTCATGGAAACGGGGCACCTTACGGACGAGGCTGCCTACATCTCGATGCAGCATCACGAGCGGCCGGACGGCTCGGGGTATCCTTTCGGCATGAAAGATATCCACCCGTGTGCCCGGATCTGCGCTGTTGCGGATATCTTTGATGCCCTGACGTCCGCCAGGCCTTACAAGAAAGCCATGAGGCCGTTCGAAGCCATCGATATCATCAAGAAGGAGGCCTTCACCGAGTTTGACCACAACCTCCTGAGCACCTTCATCAAAATGCTGGGGCCGAACGAGGACACCACTCATTGATACTTCCTTCTGTTGCTTCCGATCGTTCCCTGAACATGACGCCTTTAATGCCGTTGTAAATGGTCACCCTATGTTCCCGGTATGAACTCCTTGGGCCGTATCTCGATCAGGGTAATGGCCTCCACGGGACACACTGTGGCGCACAGGCCGCAGCCGATGCATGCCTCCGCGCTCACCTCGGCGGTATCTTCAGCGCCCAGTGCAATGGCCTCCACCGGGCAGATCTCAACACACATCCCGCATCCCGTACAGCTCAGAGCATCTACCTTTGCCTGGAACCGGCTCGGTGCAAGCACGCCCTTGGTCTTGTCGTTGTTCGCGAACCTGAGCATCTCGCAGCAGCAGTTGCAGCAGTTGCACAGCACATTGGAACGTCCTGCGGTATTTTCCGTCATGTGAACAAGGCCTGCTTCCTCCGATAGTTTGAGGATAGCGACAGACTCATCGAGGCTTACCTTTCTTCCGGTCCCGCGTTTAATGGTATACTCGGCACCCCGGCCCAACTGGAGGCATACCTCCAAGGGTCCGTCGCATCGTTTCATGAGCTTCCTGCAAACGCATGTGGTGACAGCGATTGCACCGGCGTTTTCGAGCAACTTCCTGGCATCTTCAAAGGCTAGCACCTGGTTCTTGGCCTCTATGGTCTCGCCTACGGGGATCACCCGCATAAAGGAAGGCAGTTTGATGGCGGTTACCAACTCAAGGAGCTGGGGGTAATCAGTATCTTCGAACACCTCCCAAAGTTTAAAAAGTTCTTCAGGGGCCTCGGGCCAGAGGATGCTGGCGTCGTGGAACTGTATTATGTGCCGGGGCATGCGGTAAAGGGTGGCTCCGTCCTTCATGAACTCAAAAACCGCACCCCGGTGGAAGAGCCCATCGATGATATCCTGCATCTTGGATGCAGCTTCGCCGGATTCCTGTACCAGCTGATCCATGGTGGCAGGGAGCCGGTTCACAAGCTTGGCCTCTTCCTCACTGCATACTACCCGCCAGATCTTGGGGAGTACGGTAGAATTCTCCATCATGAGTTTTTTAGACAATTCCCGGTATACGTCTTGTTGTTCCATGGGCCCCTCCTTATTAAAGATTGTATTGTATCTTGCGTGAAGATACATTGGCAAGGCCGGAATGTTGATTTGTTTTATTGTTCCGCCTACATGAATTAAGGGGTGTGAACGTGCAGGAACTCTTTTCCTATGAAGACATCAGGAAGACCTACGAAGAGGTAATCTGGCACCGCCGGTGCAAGGACATCATTCAGGAATATGCGCTCAACACGAAAGACATCCGTGATGCCGCGCTTGAGGGGCTCGACCTTTCGCACGTTAAGGATGTGCTCGACCTGGGGTGCGGGTACGGTTTCTTCACCGAGTGGCTCTCCGGGAGACTGAACTCAGGGGCCCATGTCACCGGCATCGATGTGATTGAAAAGAACAACCGGGATACCTTTATGAACACGGTAAGTCAGATGGGATACACGGGTACATTTATCCAGGGGAGCGCCGATCTCACCAGGGATATGGCGGATTCCGGCTTTGATCTCATCATTACGAGCTACTCGCTGTATTTCTTCCCGCACCTCATCCCGGAGATCGCAAGGATCCTTAGGCGCAGCGGCCTCTTCATCGCGGTGACCCACAGCAAGCATTCCCTCTATGAAGTGACTGAGTTTGTGTTTGCCGGCATGAAGACGGCCGGGCTGGAACCACCCGACGATATGAAGATCCACGAGCTCTTTGAGGCCTTCTCTCTCGAGGAAGGAGAGGTGCTGCTGACTCCCCACTTCAAGAAGGTTGAGCGCATGGTCTACGAGAACTCCCTGATCTTCCCATTCTCACAGTTCGGTGATTTTATGGAATACATCAATATCAAGAAGCCCCTCTTCTTCAAGGAGGTTCTTGAAGGTCAGCCCTCAAAGATCGATGTGGTTATGGCAGCATTCAAAAAGACCTCGTATGAGCATGCGCGCATATACGGAAATGTGATCATCAATAAGGATGACGGGATATTCCGGTGCACTCTGCCCGTTCATGACAGGAGGATTGCGTGAAGAAACAGCGGATATTCTGCCCCTATTGCGCCAAGCCAGTGGTGAGAAGGCATGTTGAGGGCAAGGAGCGGGACCTGTGCATGAGCTGCACCACGGTCTTCTATGAAAACCCCTTGCCTGTGGCTTGCGCTCTTGTGGTGAACGAGAGAAGAGAAGTTCTGATCGTGCAGCGCAAGAAGGATCCGTACAAGGGCATGTGGTGCCTGCCCATCGGGTTTGCCGAGAGCGGGGAGGAGGTAAAGGACGCCGCATTGAGGGAGCTCAAGGAGGAGTCCGGCATCACCGGTGAGATCCTGAGGCTCATCGATGTGGACACCATTGATAACGACTTCTATGGAAGCCTTGCCATCGTGACCTACGAGGTGAGGGCCACGGGCGGAGTTCTCAAGCCGGGTGATGATGCCATTGATGCAAAATACTTCCCTATATTCGATCTTCCCCCTCTCGCCTGGTCATCCAATGAAAAGGCAGTGCGCATCTTTGTGGATCTTTACCGGGATTCCTGGGCTATGGTGGACTCCTTCAAGCAGCTTTTTCCTGATCTTGGAATGGATCAGACCATACCTGCGGGGACGACCTCGCATGGAATGGTACTGTCGAACATCCTCATCAAGATCATCGACAAGGACAGGGAGGAGATCACCAGGCACTGGGCGGACGAAGTGAAGGCGGCCATACCGTCTCTGGAGCGTCACATGAACATGCTCCGCGGCATAAACAAAGTTGTGCTTCATGGCATTAAAGATGGCTTGGAGCGGAAGAAGAAACCCTTTGTAGTACGGCGATTCATTGAGGCGGGGTCAAAGATGAGGAGGCTCGATATCCCGCTCCCCGACATTCTCAATGCCCTTGCCCTGAGCAGGAAGAACATCTGGATGCACGTGATCAGGCAAAGGATACTCAGCTCGCCCGTTGAAATCTACAGCACCCTCGAGCTCAACAACCGCATCATCTTTCTCTACGACAAGGTGAATTATTACATAACCGAAGGTTACATGAAGTGAAACATTACCCGGGCCGAGTTGCTAAAACTTAGGCATGATCGCGCAACGGTAATTGAAGAATTTAAATTGTGATCGTAGATCATATTGAGATCTATACGGTCAGGCGCCGGGACTGTGAACCGTCATTCTATCGAAGTAATCTCTGGTTCTGCCCGAGTTAAACGACCATTTTAATAGGATAACACTGTGTATCAGCAGTAGCCTCGACTAGGTGACCTTTTAGATTTGCAAGGTCTTTCAGCCTCCGTGTGCGGCCGATGATTGGTTATAATAAAGCAGTATCTCGTAAGAAGGGCCTACCGGCCGGGTTACACCATGCAATATCCATAATCCCTATTTTTTTGGATTTCAACTACCAGTACTCTGTCGCCTTTATCGCCAGGGCTTCGTTGACACCGTCTTCTATCATGCTTGCCCTTGCATCCCGGTACATCTTCTCGATGGGATATTCCTTGGCCAGGCCGTAACCACCGAATATCTGCATGGCATCGCTCGCAACACATGTAGCTGTTTCAGTGGAAAGGCACTTGGCAGCGACTGCATGGGCAACTGCCGGGGCAAACGGATTCAGCTGGTTGTACAGGGCCATCCTGCGAGCGTTTGCCCTGGCAGCCTCCACCATGGTAAACATCTTCATGAGTTTGAGCTTAATGGTGGGGTGCTCGCAGATGGGCCTGCCGCCCTGAATCCTCTGCTTCGAATACCTGAACGCCTCGTCGAACGCTGCCTTGGCAAGTCCGGCAAAGACGATGGCCATACCGCCATTGACATTGGCCAGCCCTTGCCCGCCCGAGGCATTGATGAAGTCCGGATAAGGGATGACCATGTAGTTCTTCGGGATCCTGGCATCATCAAATATGATCGACCCCTGGTTCAGCGGCCTCTGGCCCATCTTGTCCAGGGGCTTACCACGGGAAATCCCAGGCAGGTCCAGGGGGATGATAGCCAGGCCCTGTCCCTGCATGCCTCTTGATGGGTCAAGTGCCACATGGAGAAGTGCATGGGTGGCAATGGTTCCATTGGAAACCCAAGCGGATTTTTCACCGTTCACGATATATTCATCTCCCTTCAATACTGCTTTTACCGAAGGGCCGGACTTCGGGTTATTACCCCCGAGACTCCAGTCAGTGCCGTGATCTGGTTCTGTAATGGCCCAGCATCCGATCATTCTGCCTTCCTTGTCATTACAGAAATCCTGGGCAAGCTGCTGCATTTCAGGAATCGGGAACATGGCTGCATAGTTGAACGGCATGCATGACACCCCCATGCTGATCGCCAAGCCTGCGTCCCCATAGCCGAGCTGCTCTGCGATTAGGATGCCCGTCATCGGGTCCCTGTCTTCCGCTATGCCGCCGCAGGCCCTGGGTATCTGCATCGTGTGAAGGCCCAACTCCCTGAAGCCCTTCATGACATCCCACAACACCGAGCCTTTCGCGATCACATCCTCAGGATTCGGGAGCTTGTCCAGGGCAATACCTGCCGGCCGCATGACCTCCATGCTGAACTTCTCCACCTGGTTCAGCATAGTCTTCATCTCGCTGCTCACATTGATATCGATTTCACGGGATGTCATTGAACACCCTCCTATCCGCTCACATGCCCGCCGCGTCCCATGAAAAAATTGCAATCCGGGACAGGATACTATTGTGCTATGACCGGTCTCTTATCCATTCATGCCAAAAGTCTCTTCCCTCTCCTCGGGGATCGGGAGATAGAGAGGGCAGAGGCATGATGATCATCTACGGGACATGATGCAGCACCTCTACGTATGTTATTTCATGTCCCACTTCAGAAAGGCATAGGGAACGAACTGCATGAAGTCAGCTTCGGCTACCACCTTCCCTCCGAGCATGGAGTTGTCACCCACGGTGTACATCGCTCCGAGCATCTTAATGACCTCAACCTCAGCCCAGGGGTCGTAATCTGACGGCTTCAGGATGATCTCTGCTTCTCCGAACAGCATCTGCTTGGGCCTGAGAATTGTTTCCTGCCTGACGAGGCGTGGGTTATAATCGAATGCGCCGCCTTCCGGAGCCGGGAAGTATTTGAAGTTGTACGAAATCCCCTTTATCGATCCGTCTTCACCTGCGGCCATGCTCACGATTCTCTCCTGGGCCTGGGCATCATTAAACTTG
>JBEKLI010000004.1:0-14187 GCA_050010275.1 Desulfomonilia bacterium
AGGGTCATGGCCCAGGAGATCGCGGATCACCTCTTCGGAAAACCTGCGGGCAGGATGGGGGTTGAGGACCATCCCGCCGCCGATGGTAACCGAAGGGGAGACGGACCGTATGATAAACCTGTCGCCATGAGAAGCAATAATGCCCTGCTTTACCCTTATCCTTCCAATATCCTGCCCGTCAACTTTATGCAGGCTCACATCCCCCATGACCTCTGCAGTCCCGATATAGAGCCTGATTCCCCCCCTGCCCGGCTTTCGTAATAAGTTGAGCCTTGCATCAAAAAGCTTCGTCGTATCAAAAAAACCTGCCGGAACTACCCATTCACCACGGGCTATCTCTTCTGTGCCCACACCGTGGAGATTGATTGCCGTACGCATGCCGGCTAACGCCGCATCAACGTCTTGATCATGGACCTGAATAGTGCGGATCTTGGCAGCCTTGCCGCTCGGTAGGACCTCAACCTCCTGGTCAGGAGAAAAAGTGCCGCGGGCAAGGGTTCCTGTCACCACCGTGCCGAAACCCTTGATGGTGAAGACACGGTCCACGGGCAGCACCGGTATCCCGGTCGCCTGCCTCTCTTGCACCAGCTTAACCTGTGTGACGAGCTCCGAGGTGAGCGCATCAAGCCCATCGCCCGTCGTGGAGCTCACCGGGATAATGCGTGCATCCTTAAGGAAGGTCCCCTGGATAAAGTCCCGCACATCAGAAACGGCCAACTCCAGCAGGTCGCTATCCACGAGATCCTTCTTGGTCAGCGCCACAACTCCCCGCTCGATACCGAGCAATTCACAGATCTGTACGTGCTCCCTTGTCTGGGGCATCACCCCCTCATCGGCGGCGATAACCAGCAGCACCAGATCAATGCCCGAAGCGCCCGAAAGCATGTGCCTGATGAAACGCACATGCCCCGGTACGTCCACCACACCTACACGTTCCCCTGACGGCAATATCAGCGAGGCAAAGCCGAGCTCAATGGTGAGTCCCCGCTCCTTCTCTTCCTTGAGCCGGTCGCAGTCGATGCCCGTGAGCGCCTTGATGAGCGATGTCTTGCCATGGTCCACATGCCCTGCCGTGCCGATGACCACCCTCTTCATGGCGCCAGTATAGCCGCACTTGTTTGGAATCGTCAATTCGACAAGTTAGGATGATTGCATCAACACATATCCTTCTCAATTAGGCTTCGACATGCAGGCCCTCTCTTCATGGTGTGCGAACTCTCTGCCACGACACTTGTGCCTTTTTTCCATACCCTATATATAAATATCCATGGACAGGAGGCTTTCTGTCATCATTGCAATTTGTCTCATGGAGGCGGGGTTCAGGCTATTGTTGGCCTACCTGTCAATAGACGGGCTCCTCTACACCCTTGCAGCACGGCTCTTTGAGATGGCCTTTATCTTTATCTTCGCATTCAGGCTCTGCGGCATTCTTGCCGCGTCCCTGAAAAAAGAACTGGTCATCGGGCTTGTTTCTGCTGCTGTTTTCGGCGCGGCCGTACTGGCCATTGATCTGGTTTCAAGATTTTTCATGGAGAAAGGGCTCGTGGGCATTCTCCTTACGAAACAGCACATCGATCAATGGTTTGAATTTTTCATCACGGGTTGCCTTGTCGGTCCCTTTGTGGAGGAGCTCTTTTTTAGGGGGATGATCTACGCATGGCTCAGACAGCGCCTCTCTGCAGCACTCTGTATTATTCTGACATCCCTGCTCTTTGCCTCCATGCACGGGCATATCTCCATGATCCAGCTCACAGGAGGCATCATCTTTGCCACGATCTACGAAAGGAGAAAGAATATCTGGGCCCCCTTCGTTGTGCATGCGCTCGCGAACATCGGCATCTGGATCATCCCCTACCTTCACCCGTTCATATGAATTGATATTCTCCGGAAAAATCTTTTCATCATCGACCGATGATGTCGGCTATCCGCCTCAGCCACAGCCTCCGCCGCCTGATCCACCTCCACCACCAAACCCTCGATTACCGCCTGATGCGCTCGTGTGTTCATACCCACTATTTGCCAATGCATCGATGGTTTTTCCAAGGTGATCCTGGGCCTCCTGCACCGTGCAGAGGGTAGGTTCCACTGTCTCGCCTGTATAAAGAAGGTTTAGAGTTTTTATCACTTCCAGCACTTCAGCATCTTGAGCAAACAGAGTAGTGTCCTGTTCAAAATCGACAGAGGAGTCGGCCAGGGCAGTCCTGACTTCCGGGCTTATGGTTATCCCGTTATCAGGGTCATTATCTTCATCAAGGGTAATGAGGAGCCGGGTGATGTTGGTCACTGTCGGGTCTGTCTCATTCTGCGCCCCTGCTACAAGATCCACCGGGGTGATGATGGACTTCGCAGTGGCAGTCCCTAAAACGATGCCTCCGATGGAGAAGGTCACCGTTTCTCCCGGCATGTAGGAGAATCTTCCCTGAGAATCCGTCTCGCCGGCTAGGGTCTCTGTCTTAAAGGTGAGTCCTTCAACAGTGCTGTCATTGAAGATACCGTGCCTGGGGCCTGAATCGCTCGAGCTACAACCGGTCAAGGCAAGCGATATGAGAAAGAGACTAAAGCCTATACAACGTACCCTTTCCAAAGCCTTTTTTCCATCCTGTTGCCGCATGCAGGCACCCTCCCGGCAATTGTTTATCCCGTAGTCGTCCCATGGAGGGCATACACCGCAACCATAGAACCCACGATCACATAACCACCTATATCAGATTTCCTGATAGCGGGCTATGACCTGATGAAGAAATCGGTTTTAAACCGCAGGCCGACCCTCAGAATGCCGTCTTACCATCCTACGTATCCTTGAGCATAAGGATGCAACCAAGCATAAGAGTACTGGCTTGACAATTCCTGTGCCCCAAACTATATCTTCTTTCCGAAATCCACGGGGTATTCACGGGTCATGCTGCTGATACCAGGCTGAGCATAAAGCACGAGGGAATCCCGGGACAAATTCCCAAGTAACACGTGTCTGTAGAGGAGGAATGAAAATGAAGACAAATCGAGGCGTCATTTATATCTTCGCAATAGTTCTGGTTGTGCTTGCTGCATGCACATCATCCAGGACAGGCGGGGCCATACATGACAAGGGTAAACAAATCGAGATCACAACAAAAGACCATTCCGTAAAGGCTCTCAAAATGGCATCTTTGGAGGACACCTTCGTCCTCTTTACAGCCAATCCAGTCCTCTCCCCCGATTCTTTAAAATACCTCGATAGCCACATCATTGTCATGCCAAAGAAAGACGCCGATCAGCTGAAGGTGCAGTATGGCAATTTTGTAGATGTGCAGAACAAAGGACATGACACTGCAAGAAAGAGCATCCGACACTTAAGCCTTATCGCTGCTGATGGAACGACTCAAAAGCAGATCAAAAAGCTCATTGCGCTGAACTCTCACAAACTGTTTCCCTTGATCAAGCTCTCCATGACTGAACTCCAGGTAACAGAACTCCTTTACCAGAAATCGAAGGTGTTTCTCTCCGGGGATCTTGGAAAACAATACCTTGTAAGCAAGATCGAGATAATCGAAGAGAACTATCCTCTGTAAGATCATGAACTTTTAAGGGGTTCCCTGTTATGACAGCAGGGGACCATTATTCAATCCTGGCTCGGTAAAAGTAATCAGGGGGAGTATATAGACAGGATTATGGAAAATCTTTTCTGGAATGGTGAGAAAAGATTTACACATATATAATAATTATCTCTCACGGTATTTTCTTTAACTATATAAAATTATATATTATTGTAATTATGATACTAGCAATCATCTGTTATTGGCCTGAGATAATAATAGTAGTTTCTTAGCCTTTTTTTGGCATATATCGTGATAATCTAGAAAAGTATGCGTATCTATCTACATTTAAAAAACAGGTTACCTGCATATGAGCATAGAATTCATCTATCAATAGAAGGAAGGGACACATGTTGAGAATGGGAAAAGTTATATTTAGCAAAGTGAAAAGGGCCCCATCATTTTTCAAGATGGCCAATGTTATGTGGAAAAATCCTGAAGAGCCTTTTATTTTCGATTCATCACGGGGCAACATCCCTTCAGCAACTGAAGCAGTTCTCCCCTACCCCGGCGCTGCCATAAAACCTTCACGAGTAATTGATGTTGAAACAACGACCAGTCGCTTTCATCACCTTTTTACCTCCCTTAATGACGCGGTCCTGCACATTCAGGAAAAAACCAAACTCAGAGAGCCTATAAGCGGCCTAACCCATTGCCTTGGGGCCTTGCTCGCCTTGTACGGCCTTGCATTGCTCGTCTCGGAAACGACACATCCCGTCCGTTCGTGGCATCTCGCAACATTTTCCGTCTTCGGTATATCCATGATACTTCTCTATACGGTGAGTACCCTGTTTCACTGGCTTCCTGTTTCTAAAAGAAGAATCCTGCAGTTCAGAAAACTCGACCACATCATGATATTTGTATTCATAGCCGCGACCTATACCCCATTCTGTCTCATACCGTTCAGGGGAGCTTTCGGCTGGAGCGTATTTTTGTGCATCTGGATAATAGCTGCTTTGGGTACTATATTCAAATTATATTGGATACATGTCTCTAAAAGACTTTGCCTTTCAATCTACCTATTTGCCGGCTTTTTCTCAATCGTCGCAATAAGCCATATCTTCAGGATACTTCAGCCATGGGCCATTGTCTGGCTCGCTGCAGGAGGCCTCTCATACACGATAGGTGCAGTGTTCTATGCTTTGGAAAAATCAGACGACCAACCTCCGCTCTTCGGATACCATGAGCTCTTCCATCTCTTTGTTATGCTCGGAAGCACCGCCCACTTCTGGGTAATATTCCGGTATATAAACTTATTCAATTAGACTTTTATTATCACCATGCATCTTCTCATGTGCTTTTATGCCTTGTGCTGTTCGTATAGGTCGTAGTGTATCTTGAGTATATCCGGAATCGGCAGCTCATAGGGGCAGCGGTCAACACATTCCCTGCATTCCGTGCACAATGCCACGCTTTCCATGGGGATTTTAGAAAATTCGACTGCGACCTGGGGCGACATCCTGGATGCAATCACCTTGTAGCCCATGGCCGCGGTGATCATTACACCTTGAGGGCATGGCTGGCAGTATTCACACCTCCGGCAGAACTCCTTACCCAGCTCGAGGCGATATTTTTCCATGAGCTTAAGGTCTTTTCCCGTCACCGTGTTCTCTCGCCGATAGAAAGAGACAATTTCATCCACCCTTTCTGAAGAATCGAAACCCGGCAGGGCTATAACGTCGGGGTGCTCCCGCAGGAACTTGAAAGCAATCCGGGCATTGTTGATCATCCCTCCGGCAAAAGGTTTCATGGCAAGGATTCCCATACCGCGCTCGCGCGCAGCAATGTGGAGCTCGTCTTTTGCAGCATCCTCTATGAAGTTGAACGGAAACTGCACGGTGCTGAACATGCCTGTTTTAACAAGCTTCACCGCCATTGCGAGGTTGTGGGATGTAACCCCGATGTATCTGATCTTGCCCTGTTCTTTTGCCTTGATTACGGCCTCCATCGCACCGCCTGGTCCGGTAACGATACCCCAATCTCTTTCCTGGGCTATCTGATGCAACTGGTATATGTCTATATAATCCGTCTTCATCATGCGAAGAGAGTTCTCCAGTTGTTCAACAGCACCAGGGGCGTCTCTGCGAATCGTCTTGGTGGCAAGTACGACCTTGTCCCGCACATCCCCCAAGGCACGTCCGATCTTCTTTTCACTATCACGGTAGGCATTGGCCGTGTCGTACAGGGTTATTCCCGACTCATAAGCCCTACGCAGTACGGTCACGGCTGTGTCTTCGTCCAGGCGGATTATGGGAATACCCCCAAAACCCACCTCGGATACCGTCAAACCCGTCTTGCCTAAGGGAATGTAACGCATTATTCAACCTCCCTCTTATGGTCATGTTGCATTCTTAATGTTAAGCATTCCTGTGATTATTGCAACCATTGGTTGCAGTATCCTGCAAGGCTGTGCAAGCAGTTGACTTTGATATCTTTCCTTTGCCGGCAACAACATCAATCGGATCCGATTTTTGTCATAACTACCTCCTCGTATGTATTGAAAAGATATGGTGGGAATCTTCTGGAGATTACTTCAACTTATATTGGCCTTTGCCCAGGCTACCACTATTTCATGAGACATCTCAAGACTCCCCGGGAGCCTCTCATAACCCGGCAAATCTCCAATTTCTCCCTGTGTAGACATTTCGATATCTCAGACGTCTTAAACGTTTAAAGAGAAAAACACAGGAGGCAATATGAAAGGGCTACCGGTAAAGAGTTCGATCAAAACATATTTGTTCATGATGGCTTTGATATGTTCAGCAGGATTCATTCTTTTTGGAGCAGTACAGGCCCGAGCAATGGATATGCATCACGGGATAGACCAGTGCATGCACTATTTCAAGTGGTGGCAGTCTCCAGAGCTGTCCAAAGATCTCGGTATCACTGCCGGAGAGAAGCAGTCACTGGATGATTTGTTTAGAAAGAACCGTGATAAGCTTGTCGATCTCAAGAGCTCCCTTATGAAAGACCGCTTCAAGCTGCGTGATATGATTGAGAAGGATACCGTTGATGAGGTATCTGTGCTTGCTCTAAACAAGGTTGTCGAAGAGGACAGGTTAATGATCTCTAACGAGCGTATCATGTACATGCTTGGTATGAGAAAGATCCTCGGCCCGGATCGTTTTCACCGGCTTATGGCCAAGTTTCACGAGATGAAGGGAAAGAGGCATTCGCATGCAGATAAAGAATTCCGTCACGAGCCCAAGGAACAGTGAGAATCAACCTCTTGCCGGCAGGGGAACCTTACCCTAGTATATATATGGAGAGCGAGAGATGAAAGGAGATGTTCAATGAAACGGCTGACTTTCCTGTATAAGGGATCATTTGTTGTCAGTCTGTGTCTTTTGTTTTTGATGCCGGCAATGATTCATGCTCAAACAGCGCAGGCCGTGCAGGCCTCGCCTCCGATATCACAGCAGTTAGTCCGTGAAGGAGACTTTGCGATCAAGCTGGATACCGCATTGGGCCTTGGATCAACCCAGGATGAAGTTGAAGCCGAGAGCCGACTCGGAGAGGTCGGTATTGCCCCGCGGAATGGGTGGATCGCCGATTACCCGGTTACCCCCGACATCATCAACGAGTTACAAAAATCAGTGAGTGATGCCGCAATTGCCCAAAGGCTACCCGACGAAAGAGATGAGGCCCAGCATATATTCCAAGACACAGTAGCGGACCTCAATTTATCCATAAGGCCTTATGCCTCTAATCAACCCCGCCCATCAGGTCCCGAGCAATACCCCGACCAAACAGTGATAAACAACTATTATTCCAATCAAGGCCCGCCGGTAGTGACATACTACGCACCGCCTCCTGACTATGATTACCTGTACTCATGGGTTCCCTGCCCGTTCTGGTGGGCTGATTTCTGGTTTGCCGGGTTTTTCATCCTCCATGATTTCCACAGGATCGAATTCGTGAATCATAGGGCGGTATTCATAACTAATCATTTCAATGATATAAGAGATCATAGGGTTTTTCGTGTCGATGCCATATCGAGATTCAATGGAAGATCCTTTGCCGGCATAGGCGCTCCACATAATGGAAGAACCGTCGCCGGTACAGGTGCTCTACATAATGGAAGAACCGTCGCCGGTACAGGTGCTCTACATAATGAAAGAGCCGTTGCCGGCATAGGCGCATCCCATAGCGGGAACTTTATCTCTACGGGGGTTCCGAGAAGCGAAAGAACCATTTTTAACGGGACCCGCACACGGATGATGTCCAGGCAGAGAATAAGCGGTCAAATGTCCCATGGGGGCAGCGGTTCTTTCATCAGAGGGTTCATAAAAAAACGATAATAATGTTGTAGCATAAGGATGATATGCAATGGAGACTTGGTGATTCATCATTTCAGCCTTCTCATTGTCGTTTACCTTGTTTCATAGGATTTATCAGGGTATCTGCTGTTTTAAACACGATGTAATCCATCATCAATGCATGAGATAGATAAAATAAGAATGTCTGTCGGTCCTTATCGAGTCTACAAGCCTTAATCCATAGGTCTGCTGATTCATGGGCCTCATCGTTATCAGGACACCGCTCTTCCCTTGCGCCTTCATGACCATGATCTGCTCCACATCGGTATCGCTGATCTTTTTGCCGGCAGCCCATTTGATATCATAGGAAGGAACAAACCCGAATGAGTAGAAGTCCCTCTTCATGATCTCGGGATTTTCCCGAATGTGCAAAAACTTCTGCGCATCTTGTGTCCCTACATAATATACCAGTTTCGGCATAGGCAGTAACGGGGTCCCGAATACTATGCATAGACATATCCCGGCTACGGCCACCACATGTGCGTTATGTGTCTTTTTCACCATAAACTCGTAGACAATCAAGCAGCCAGCAAGCCCGATGGGAAGGGCGCCGAGGAGGAAAAGAGGTCTGCCTCCGGAGTAGTATGCGACTGCGGCTGCCGCACCGATGAACAGTATGCCCATGATGATACAGAACGACCCGTAAACGGCTCGCCATACCCATCCACCGGCTTCCTGCAGTCTATGTATGGTTATTGCCGTGACAATGGAGCCCGGAACAACGGCAGGGAAGAGATACCGCGCTTTCTTTTCCGGAAACACCGAAAGGAAGACTATGGCTATGATAAACCAGAGGGTTGACAGCTTTTCCCACGGCTTCCTGTTCTTATCCAGAAAAGATACGCCAACGCCGTACACAAGAAAGAGGATCCATACCCCGACGATCTCCTGGATATGGAGCAGATAGAACCATACAGGTTTCGCATATTTGGTGAACCATGCATGCGATTCTTTCACGGCTACAAGCGTTGATGCATGAGGGGTGTTAAAATACACATATATCGGCCATGTGGCTGACAGCAGTATGCACAGCGCGCATGCCCCCAGGAGTTCTCGTTTGTTTTCCCGCAGGTCTTTGAGCGTGTAGGCAATACAAAAGCTGATGAGAAAAGGTATGAGTAAAACCCAGAAGGCCACCGGCCCCTTGCAGAAGAAGGAAAGGGTCATGAGAAGTGAAAACAAAAGGAAATAGAAGTTCTTTCCCTCTTGGCGCCAGAAGGCCTCCAGCATGGCCCATATGGCCCCTGTCATGGCCATGACGGCATAGATGTCCCAGACATTTCTCCGCGCAGACACCAAAAATATATAGCTCGTTGCCAGGACAAGGATGGCTGAAACGGCAAATCCCTTATCAGGCGTTATCCGCCTGGCAAGGAGATAGGTAAAGAGTATGAGCACGAGTGCACATATTCCTGCAGGAATCCTGTTTGCAACGAGGTTGGTATCCGTCCCTGTCAACATCATCGGGAGTGTGGTGATCCATGTGGGAAGCGGGGGTTTTTCTATCCTGATATTCCCTTCCAGTGTCGGGATAAGCCAGGAACCATTCTGCAGGATTTCCCTTGCTGTCATGAAGTTTATTGCTTCCAGATCAATGACGGGTAACCGGTCGCAGTAGAGGAAAATAGATATGAAGAGGACCACCGGGATTACCAATATATTCATTTTTTCAAAGCGCATCTGGAAAACCTTTCTCCACAGAGGAATTTACTTCAATTCAATCATCCCTTGTCGTCAAGGATCTTCCTGTCAAGGGGAGATCCATGCGCTCATTATGCGAGCTTGATCTCATGAATACCGCACATGCTGCTGCATATCCAGAGGATATTTGACATCATGCCCTTTAAACATGCATGCTTCACTTTCGAGGTCAGAATATGGTACCACATGTTTATCGGCAGTGCTGGGCTGCCGGGCGCGCATCGAGCAAGTGAACAGCAGGCGTTAAGGACACGTTAATTGAATTCACATCACATAACATTAAGCATTGTTGTTCCATTCTATAATGAAGAAGAATCCGTACATGAGGTGTGCTCTGAAGTCCGGCAGGCACTTGCGGCCATGAAGGACCTCACCTGGGAGCTTGTCATGGTGGATGACGGATCGAATGATCGGACACCCCTGATCATGGATGACCTTGCCGGCAGATATGACAACTTCCGCGCCCTGCACATCTCCCCTAACAGCGGGCAATCAGCAGCGCTTCAGGCCGGGTTCGAAGCAGCCAGCGGAGAATATCTCGCTACCTTGGACGGTGACGGGCAAAACGATCCCCGCGACATACCCCTCCTGCTTGCTTCACTGAAAGAACTGGGGGTGGACATGATATGCGGCATAAGGCAAAAACGCTCGGACAATCTCATCCGCCGGGTGTCCAGCCGTATAGCAAACCGTGTTCGCTCTTCAGTACTGAAGGACCATGTGACTGATATAGGATGTTCACTCCGTATCTTCCGGCATGACTGCATAAGGCGTATCAGGTTTTTTAGGAACGCCCACCGCTTTTTCCCTGCCCTGTTCATTATGGCCGGATTCAGTGTCGCTGAAACACCGGTGAACCATCGCCCAAGAAAACACGGGACAAGCAAATACGGCATCGGGATCAACAGCAGGCTATGGGTGGGCATCATAGACCTTTTAGGCGTCTACTGGCTCAGGAAGCGAACACTCAGGTACACGACCACGGAAAAGGCATGAGCTTTATATCCAACAAAGAAATAATTGCCGACATCTCCCGTGTATTCTTACTGGTGGCCTTTTTTTCGGCAATAGCCCTTGTCCTGAAAAGGCACGATGTAAGAAAGCTCCTCTTCGACATGGACATGCTGCGTTCCACCCTGCAAGGGGGAGATGAATCATCCCGGCGCATGTATTCCGCCCTCATCTTCATCCTTTTAGGAGGCGGGCTCATTGCCGCGGGGGTTCCCCGACTCTGGGCAAGCGCAGCAGCGGGGGTCATTTACGGGGCCTTCATGGGCACGATGCTTTCCCTCGTTGCCTCTCTCATCGGTGCATCCATCCTGTATGCGGCAGGAAGGTTCATGCTCGCAGCCGTGGTGGAAAGGCGAATCGGCGATACGCTTAAGGTATGGAAAAGTCGCTTCCGGGAAAATGCCTTCTGGTGGGTACTCTACGGAAGGTTCTTCCCCTTTTCCAATTCCACGGCCATGAGCCTGCTCTGCGGCGGCTGCCGGGTGCCTTTCATTCCATACATGACGGGTTCGCTCATCGGGTTTGTGCCGCTCGCTATTGTCTTTGCCGCCTATGGAAGCGGCGGCGTAAAGGGAAATCTGTGGCAGATCGGGTTCGCCACCGTGCTGCTCATCCTCTCTCTCTTTTCCAGGCGCCTCATGAACAAATGGTTCACTTAATGACAGAATCACCCTTGTTATCAGAACATAGTATTGACCCTATACCCGTTAGAATAGGGTGTGGTTGCATTCTGTAAGTAAATAAGAATGTATGACAACTTCAGAGCAGTGAGGCAGTAGGCTTAAAAAAATGGTGCCGGAGGGGGGACTCGAACCCCCACAGGCGCAAGGCCCTTCGGATTTTGAGTCCGACGCGTCTACCAGTTCCACCACTCCGGCACGTGTGACGGTGTATTATCAAAGCTCTCCGGGCTTTGCAAGTGGAGAACCTCCTTATGTGGATAATTGCAATGGTTGGTTATAGAGGGAATTGCTCGTATTACAAATTTTTCAATGAAGCTCCGCACAGGAAGTGTAATGAGGAATTCATTGATAATGAGTAAGCGTATCTCAAACCAAAGCGGCATACCCATTCTTGAATGGTCACCTGCGTCAATCGAGAAGTTGTTTCTTATTCTTGTGCCTTCTCCAATCGAGCGAAGTGTGGAGTCATATGGTGTTACGTGTGGCAGATTTTCAACAAGGCTTACAATAGTTCTTTCTTAGGTTATTAATATTATTTGGTTATTATATGGCACGTATGTTGCTTAACGAAAAGACATTCTATGATGAGGATTATATTGTGCGGGCACATGATTTTTGGTCCACGGGGAAGTTCTGGACGTACATCTGCACACAGCTGTGCATACCTTTATAGAAAGACCAAACAATACCTTGTTTTCGTTGTTGACAAAAGGATGGTAGCCTCTATAATAGAATCTGTCGTATGATGATGCTTTGTAAGTGAAAGGGTTTTACAAGTCCCAAAAAAATAAAAAAGATTAAGTAGAGGAGGAAGATATGGCTAAGAGGTTTCTAGTGTTAATCGCACTGCTTATGCTGGGTTTCTTTATAGCCGGCTGTGCGGAGGGTGACAAGAGTTCAAGCGTGGTGAATCCCAACCCCAATGTGTTTTCCCCCACAGGCTCCATCTCGGGTGTGGTGTTTGACACGTGCAAACTGGCTCCTGTTTCAGGCGCGGTGGTCTCAGTGGCGTATGGTGGTAGGGTTCATTCAGTTACAACCGGGACGACCGGCGCCTTCTCATTCGCTAGCGTGCCGTCAAACAGCGATGATGGTTACAATGTCACCTGCGACCTCACCAAGGTAACGGGTTACGGCTACGCCCTGGTCAACGAAGTCTATGTAGATTATAGTGACCTCGCCGACGGCACCAACCTGGATCTCGATGAGACCGGCATTATCAGAACCGAGAGCGGCAGCGGCGCAAGCACCCCGGTCAACAATCTTGCTGCGACGACCGAGTTCGATGTGGGCCCGCTGGCCTCGTCCATCTCCGGCACCATCTATGATGTGTCCACCGGCAGGGCAGTCACCGGCGCGACCGTTTCCCTGTTCTTAGGCAGTAGTTTCATCGCCACCACCACGGCATCCGCAACCGGCACATACAGCTTTGCCAACATTATGCCCGGCGAATCTTATTACCTTATGGTCACCAAGGCAGGGTATGACTATGCAAAATTCCAGGCAGCAAATACCGTAACCGCACCTAGCGGTACTCCTGCAACAGGCAAACCGGGAATAGCAGGGTGTAACCTGGTTGAAGTGTCTTGCACGGTAGGCTGTGCTGAGGCACTCGCCAATGTCAATGTCAACCTGATCGCCAACCCGGCCAAGGATATCACGGTTCCTTACATCGTGTCGGTTGCAACAGGCGGAGAGACCGATGTCATAAACGGGGATGTGTTCACCGATCTTACCCCGGCCTCGATAACCAGCCTTGTTGCCACCTTCTCAGAGGGTATGGCAAGTAACCGCACCCTCAAGGGCACCGCAGTTAGTTTTACAGCTATCGGTACTGTTGTGGTGACCTCTGCAGGCCCAGCACCGGCAGCTGGTGCCTCGACAAAGACTTTCGTAAGTAATACTCTTATTTCTGACTATACCGTTACTATGACCAGCGCAGGTGTTATGACCGTTACACCAACATTAAAGACAGCTGCTGATTGGGCTGCACAGTTAGCACCTACTTCTAATACTGGTACGGCAAATCCTGCCGTAGCGTGGGGTTCTGGGGCAACCTTTAAATATACCACTGATAGTACCTGGACGCTCACCCTCACGCCGAGCCCGCAACTGACCGACCTGAGCTTCATACCATGGTATGCTGCTTCTGATAAGATCGGGGCTCTGGGAACCCACACACTTGACAATGGCTTCTTGCACGCATTCGGAGAGGGATATCAGGATGTCTTCATCTTCTCCACAACCCCCGCCACCGGTGTTGGCGTCATGGCCATCACTGTTGGCTTTTAAGCAGATCTGATTCAGTCTGAAAAGAGGGGGATGCCTTTGGGCATTCCCCTCTTCTTTTCCCTGTGCATGAAGACCTATGACAGGAAACACTTTACATCCGGGTTCAAGAGCATCTAGTATAGATAACGCATTTTTTCATGAATAGGGGGTTTTCTCCATGAGTACGACCCGGCTCATACTACTTGCACGGTCTTTTGCTGTCATCTTTATCATAGCGCTCTCTGCGGGGTGCTGGGGCAGCGGGGCAGGAAGCGGGCACAAGCCTGCGCCGGAATCTCTCTCTGTCATCATAACCTCACCGACCTCGAATGTCACCATCAGCCAGGGACAGTCCGTCGATTTCCAAGCAAAGGTATCCGGCGGGACAAGCCCGTATACCTATTTGTGGGACTTCGACGGCGGCGCGAACGACAAAACCGTCGAGAATACCGGCATGGTACCGTTCGAGTCTGCAGGGAACTATACGGTCAAACTGACGGCGACGGATGCCAAGGGGGTTGCTGCGAGTGCTTCTGTCGTAATTACGGTCAATGATGGAGCGTCCGACGCCCCCCCGGGGGTGAGCTATACCTCGCCTTCTGACGGCGCAACAAACATCGCCGCCAACGC
>JBEKLI010000005.1:0-13609 GCA_050010275.1 Desulfomonilia bacterium
CCAAGTGCCTGCGGTCATAGGGCTGGATCAGAACTTCATCGTAGTACTCATGCTGGATCATGAGGTTCATGATCTGGCTCGTGCCGGTCCAGATGAGCGCCAGTCGCACATCGCGGAGCGCACGCTCAAGGGGATAGACATCGGTGTAGCCGATACCGCCCATGATCTGCATGGCGTTGTTCACCACGTTCCATGCCGCTTCGGTGGAAAACCGCTTGGCCTCGCTCACAATCCTGCGCATGTTTGGATAATTGTTGTCCACCGCCCGTGCAGCCATGTAGGTGATAGCCCTGGCGGCATCGAGCTGGGTTATGGAGTCAGCCACCATAAAATTAACTGCCTGATATTTCTTAATGAGCTTGCCGAAGGCAGCACGCTTGTCGGAATAGCGTACCGCCATGTCAAGGGCTCCCCACACGCCGAGGCATCCTGCCGCCGACGTCATACGTTCGGGGATCATCATCTGGTGGAAGCACAAGGCTCCGCCGTGAAGCTCTCCTATGAGATTCTCCCTGGGCACCCTCACATTACGGAATACAAGCCTGCCTGTACCGCCACCGCGGCAGCCCATGAGCCCATAATGATATTCCGTCTCCACCCCGGGACCGTTGTCGATGAGAAGGAGGCTGATGCGCCCATACTTATGGGAGTCCGGATCGAAGTTTGTCCTGCAGTAAACAAGAAAGAAGTCCGATCCCTCTGCGCCTACCACAAAGCGCTTCTGGCCGTTGACCACAAAATGATCCCCTTCGAGAACAGCCTTTGTAGTAGCACCGAAGAAGTCGGAGCCGCCCCTGGGTTCCGTCAATGCCTCGGCTGCAACGAGCTTGCCTTTGAGGTAGGGCTTGAGGTAACGCTCTTTCTGATCATCTGTGCCGAACCGGTTGAGGGCCTCGCCCACTATGGAAGGCATGACAAAGGCGCAGCCCAGGGCCATGCCCAAGCACCCGATCTCTTCCTCTGCAGCCACCTCGGCGACCCAGCTCATCTCCCTGCCACCATACTTCTTGGGGAATCTGATTCCCCGCAAGTTGTACCGAGCAAGCTTTTCCACAAACTCGCGGGGGTAGATGACCTCATCTCTATCCATCCTCCTTAAGAATTCACTCTCCACCTCCTCGCGGACAAACTTCCTTGCAAGGTCCCTTACCTCCTGTTCTTCAGGTGTGAGCAGAAAGTCATACATGAGTAATCTCCTTATAGATTGACACTGGTCATGAGATGAATGATTGCTTCTCCCCTATTCACTTGTTATTTCTGATCACTATTCACTTCTATTTGTGCCGTCCGGCTTTTTAAGCCCGTTTAGCCCTCTTCTTGCCCGCGCCCTTTTTCTCGTGGTTCTCTGCAAAGCTTATCCAGGTTTCACTGAGTTTTCGAAGTTCTTTATCCACGAGATCATGTATCGTTCCACGTTCAAAGACGTTATTCTTTAGTCTCTTGCCGGCCTTTACGCCGGTGAGGATCTCAATGCCATCATCAATGTTCTCCACGCCCCAGATGGTGAACTTTCCCGATTTTATCGCCTTGATGACTTCATCCTTGAGCATGAGGTTCCTTACATTGCTTTCGGGTATGATCACCCCCTGGCTGCCGGTGATCCCCTTTACCTTGCAGACCTCGAAGAAGCCCTCGATCTTCTCATTAACGCCGCCGATGGCCTGCACCTCGCCTTTCTGGTTCACCGAGCCGGTTACCGCGATACCCTGTTTGATAGGCTTGCCTGACAGGGCGGACATGAGCGCGTAGAGCTCTGTGGATGAGGCCGAGTCACCCTCCACCCCGGAGTAGCTCTGCTCGAACACGAGCCGGGCCGACAGGCTGATGGGCTTGTCCTGTGCATAGGTATGGGCCAGATATCCCGAAAGGATCATGACGCCCTTGGTGTGGATGGGGCCCCCGAGCTTGGCCTCGCGCTCGATGTCTATAAGCCCGTCGCGGCCCGGTTCGGTGCTGGCGGTGATCCTGCTGGGTCTTCCGAACATGATATCTCCCAGATCGATGACGGAGAGCCCGTTCACCTGCCCGACCTTCCCGCCATCCACATCGATCTTGATGGCACCCTGGCCGATCATCTCCTTGGCCTTTTCCATGAGGAGGTTTGACCGGAGGAAACGTTCCTCGATAGCTTGTTTTACATGCTTTTCCTGAACTAGGGTTGCGTTTTCTTTGGATGCATAAAAGCTTGCCTCACGGATCACATTGGCGAGCTCTCCGAAACGCGTGGAGAGCTTCTCCTGGTCGGATGCAAGCCTGCAACTGTGCTCGACAACCTTTGCGATGGCATTCTTTTCGAAGTGGAGCAGGTTTTCCTCCTCGCAGAGGTTGCAGAGGAACGAGACATAGCTCCTCATGTTCTCATCGCTTCGTTCCATAACCGTATCGAAGTCAGCCTTCACCTTGAAGAGGTCCTGGAAATCCTCATCGAGCTCATAGAGCCGGTAGTAAAGATACGGTGTGCCGATGAGGATGACCTTGATGTCCCATGGGATAGGTTCGGGCATGATGCTCCTGGTGGTCATGAAACCCAGACGATCTCCTGCATCTTCAATACGGATATCGCGGTTGCGGATGGCCCTTTTCAGGCTCTCCCATGAAAAGGGATTGATAAGGACATCTTCCACGGGCAGGATAAGGTAGCCCCCGCTCGCCTGATGAACCGAGCCTGCCCTGATCATGGTGAAATCAGTCAGCAGTGCACCAAAGAGCGCCTCTTTCTCTATCCGTCCGAAGAGGTTGTTATAGTTGGGGTTCAGCTCCATGACTATGGGCGCACCCTTGAGCTTGGAGTTGTCAACGAATACGTTCACCTTGTATTTCCGGAACCTGAGCTCGTCATTGGCGGCAAAGGGAAATTCGGGCCGGTCCTGCCTCTTTTGGTCGTCTCCCCGGAACAATGACAGGTTTTCCTGCATGTCGTCCTTCATCTCACCAAGGAAGGTACGAATCTCGGGAATATCTTTGTACTTTTCTTCGATATCTTCCAGGAGGATGCTTAACGTATACGAGGCCACATCCCGGTCGAGCTTTACGATCATGTCATTCGTCTTCTTCTCAAGGGCCGACATCTGGCGGCCGGATTTCTTGAGCTCTTCCTGAAGCCTTGCCTGCTTCCTGGTGATGGCATCCCTGGTTTTTTTATCCAATTGGCGGAACTCTTCCTCGGTGATGGGCTTATTATCTATGATGGGGATTGCAATAAGTCCCATAGGCGTAGGCTGGATAAGCAGACCCTTTTTATGGGCGTCCTCATTGATCTTGTTGTAGGCCTCTTCGCGCTGCTCCTGGAACTTCTTGACCGAGTTGTTTCTCCTGACGGCATATTCTTCACTCTCAAATGCCTTGACGATCTCCTTGCGCGCCGCCTTTACGAACTCATCCACGTCACGGGCAAATTCCCTTGCCATGCCGGCGGGCATGGATATGGCATTCGGCCGGTATGCATCTTTGAAGTTGTTTACATAACACCAGTCAGGAGGTGTCGGCTGGTCTTTGGCGAGCTCTTTGATGTAGTGCCGCAGGGCGGTCTTTCTTCCGGAGCCGGCATATCCCGATACATAGATGTTAAAGCCCTTGTTCCTGATATTGAGCCCGAATTCGAGGGCCTTCAAGGCCCTCACCTGTCCAAGGATAGACTGCAGGGGCTTGGCATCTCTGCTGTTCATACATCCGAACACCTTGGGATCACAGACGCATCGTAATCTTGAGAGTGGTACCTTGCCTGACATCTTTGCTTCTCCCCATCGAATCATTGTAACATGTGATAATCATGATAATCCTTAATATCCAAATTGCAAGAAAGATAAGGGATAACCCGTGTCTTACCCGAACCGTTTGCTATTAAAATAGGTTCGGCTGTTGGGAACACACGTTTTTGAATGAATCGAATCATCGTGAAGGAACGTCTTAAAGTAAATGAGATAAATACGGTGAAAGGAACGGTTGGAGACAGGTTAAAAGGCGATAAAAGGAGTGGATATCAAAGAAGATATCCACTCAAAGAAAGGAGGGTAACGATGTTTACCCCGAAAACAATACTTGTCCCGACAGATTTTTCAAAATCCTCGGATAGGGCATTGGAAAAGGCTGTGGATTTAGCGGAAAAATATAACGCAAAGGTCATTCTCCTCCACGTCGTTGACGAGAAAGTACAGCAGTGCGCAGCGGATTACTGTCTCAACAGTGAGGATGTCTCAAGACTTGAAGAAGAAAGTTTGAAGAGATCAAGTGAAAGGCTTGCACAGGAAGCCGATGCATTAAAGGGATCAAAGCACGTCGAGATCGATTTTGACCTCAAAAGAGGGGCTCCTGCAGAGGTTATCTTGGATGAGCAGCTTAGGACGGGGACAGACTTGATCATCATCGGATCTCATGGCCGGAAAGGAATCATGAAACATCTCATCGGGAGTGTCACCGACAAGGTTGTTCGCGCTGCAACGTCTCCTGTCATGGTGGTCAGGGAATAGATTGCTTGTGGGTCATAACTTCTTCTGACATAGGTATCTCGGCCTATGCCGGAAGATGCTATGCATATGATGCAATTACCCGGCAGATGAGTAAATTTTCCAGTCTCTTTATCGACCATGAAAGGTTTGCTTTTAAAGTCTTTTAGATTTTATGTCATCAATACATATAATGTCATGCATCAATGAGTCCTGATGTCTACCCAGCTGCCAGCGTTGATGATGGTTGTAGTTGGACTTCTATAGGTGTCACGCATTTCAATATTACCATCCATTATGATATATCTATAAGGATTATTTAAACTCGTTGTGTAATCAGTGGGATATGCCATGCTGTGTGTATTTTCAACCTGAGGATTACTATAGGTTTTCTGAGTGTCTTCACCAGAGATTATTGTCGTATAATTTTTCCCGGTAACTGGATCAATCAGAAAGAACTGAAGATTGTCAAACATACCAGTACCCCAAAACAAGGATAAGGAGGAGAAGTGTTTACGAGTTTCTTGCGTTTCTATGGTCTCGCCATTGCTTTTATCTAGGTAGAGGTCAACATTCCATGTTAGATTGATGGAGTTTAGTAAGAATTTGCTGATACCGCCGGAATCATCCCATGCTTTGGCGCCATTGTTGATATCCATCATGTTATCAGAATTGATCTTTAAGCTCAGAGGGCTGTTAACATTGGATAGATCAGATTCAGAGAGCAATCTCATTGCACAGAGAGAAAGCGGTGACAATAATATTATCAAAAGCGTCATGATCTTCTTCATGACAATACCCGACCTCACCATAGATACAAAACAAATCAAGCATTCTTATCAGATTGAATTTATATGCAATTTATATACCGCAGGGCATATACTGTAGTTTCAGTCAGTTGGATGAAGAGCGTTAGGTAATATAATAAGTAAGTGAAATATTATTCCTTTTAAATAGAACTTTGTTGCTCTTTGAACAGATTATACTCTCTTTAGACAATCATCATTTATCAATCGAGCCGTTTGTGGAACCTTCCGATGGCCCCAGCAAAGAGAATAAGTCCAATGACAGCCATTGCCAGATACTGCGGCCAGAGGACATGGAGCCCCACACCCTTCAGAAAGATGCCCCTGATAATCATGAGAAAATACCGCAAAGGATTCAGATAGGTGAGCCACTGGACTCCTAGGGGCATGTTGGCGATGGGAAACACAAATCCGGAGAGCATGAAGAACGGCAGAATGAAAAAGAATGTCGTCATCATTGCCTGCTGCTGGGTGGAAGAGACCGTAGAGATAAAGAGACCTACACCCATTGTGCTCAAAAGGAAAAGACAGGTGGCAAAGAAAAGCAGCACCAGGCTGCCTGCAATGGGGATGCTGAACCAGAACTTGGCGATGATGGTGACAACGATCATCTGCACAACCGATATTACGATATAGGGCAAGGTCTTTCCAATGATGAGTTCGGCGGCCTTTAACGGGGTGACAATGAGCTGTTCCATGGTGCCCTGTTCTCTTTCCTTGATGACCGCGATGGATGTCAAAAGCAGGGAGATGAGCATGACCACAAAGGCCACGATTCCCGGGATAAAAAAGTGCTGGCTGTCAAGGTTGGGGTTGTACCATGTCCTGATCCTAGCATCGATACGGCCGTAATTTATATCCCGGCCTTTGATCTCTTTGATCAAATTTTGATTGAATGTCTCGAGTATGAGCATGGTGTAGGCGATCCTGATGGATGCCATGTTGCTCATGCTCCCATCCACCAGGATCTCCACTGCTGCAGTCTCACCCTTCCTGATACGACTCCCCATGTCAGGCGCGATCTTGATGCCGAGGTCCACTTTGCCCATCAGGAGCAGTTGTTCGAGTTCTTTGGGGTCCTGAAGATAGCTCTTAATCATGAAAATCTTGTTACCGGAGAAGGTTTCAATGAACTTCCTGCTCTCGCTTGTATGGGCCTGGTCGATGAGGGCCACCCGGATGTTCTTAATGTCATAGTTGACTACATAGCCGAAGAGAAGGAGCATGATGATGGGGGCCACGACCATCACGCGCCTGTTCCTCTCATCCCTGAACAGGACGATGAATTCCTTGCGCACAAGCTCCCTGATTCTCAGCCAGTTCACAGACCCTCCTTCTTGAGCAAGATCATATTAACCGTTGCAAGGAGTATGAACATGAACACCAGAACCACAAAGCTGGGCCAGAGATTAAACAATCCAAGGTCCTTAAGATAGATGCCGCTTAGTATGTTAATATAGTATGTGGCAGGGACAATGTAGGTGACAAACTGGAGGACCTTGGGCATGTTCGTTATAGGGAAAACGAAGTTTGAAAGGAGAAACGATGGAAGATAGGTGATCAGGATGGCGCCCTGGTTTGCCAAGAGCTGTGACTTCGTGACAGTGGATATCAGCAGCCCGAGTGCAAGCGCCACAAAGATATAGAGAGACGATGCAAGGATCATGATCCAGAAACTTGCCTTCATAACCACGCCGAAGAGTATCTGTCCGAGAAACACCGATATGAGGACATCGGTGAGTGCGATAAAAAAATACGGTATGGCCTTTCCCACGAGCAGCTCACCGGCGTTTATAGGAAGCGATTTGATGGTCTCCATGGTTCCGTTCTCATACTCCCTCGCAATCACAAGTGATGTGAGTATTGCGCCCACGATCATAATGATGACGGCTATGATGCCGGGGATAATGAATTGTCTGCTCTCCAAGTCCTCGTTGAACCAGACCCTTATGCGACCCTCAACCGGCGGCTTAATGCTCTCCATACCGTTCCTGTTCAGAAACTGCGTAAGGAGCTTCTGGTTGTACCCCTGGATAAAGGCATTGACATACCCGCGGGTGATATTCGAGAAGTTGGGGTCGCTGCCGTCCATAAGGACCTGGATGGGGGTCTCCCGGTCGGACCTGATATTCCGTGAAAAGTCAGGAGGGATGATCACTCCAACGGAAGTGTATCCATGGTCAAGATATTCCGTCACCTGCGCTGCATCCCTTACGTAGCCCTCAATGTGAAAATATGGCGAGGCACCCAGGTGGATGATGAGGTCGCGGCTTACATCACTATGATCATAATCGACTACAACGGTTCCGACATTGTTCACATCAAGGCTCAAGGCATAGCCGAACAGCAGGATGAGACATAAGGGGATGATGAAGGCGAGGATGAGGCTCCTCGGGTCTCTGATGAGGTGGTAAAATTCTTTTTTCATAACGGCCTTGATCTTTCGGATGCTCATGACCCGCCCCTTGACATGAGAGCGATAAAGGCATCGTTGAGGTTTGCATCGGGCTCATCGGGGCATACCTGTGCGATGATCTCGGACGAGCTTCCTTGGGCCACAATGGTGCCCAGGTTGATCATCACGATCCTTCCGCAGTTCAGTGCCTCATCCATGTAATGCGTGGTTACAAAAACTGTTATACCCTGGGCTGCAAGGTCCCGGATGAAATCCCAGAAGTGCCTCCGGGTTATGGGGTCTACACCGGAAGTCGGCTCGTCGAGGAAAAGAATATCCGGTTTGTGGAGCAAAGCGCATCCGAGAGCAAGCCGCTGCTTCCACCCCTGCGGAAGGTCTCTGGTTACGCGGTTCTTCACATCGTGAAGCTGGGCCATGTCTAGGATCCATTCAATTCGCCCTTTCCATTGCGGCTCCGGAACACTGTAAAGCCCCAAGTAGAAACGGATGTTCTCAAAGGGTGTAAGGTCTTCATACAGGGAGAACTTCTGGGACATATAGCCGATGGAATGCTTGACCTCCTCTGCCTCGGATATGATGTCATGCCCTGCAACATAACCCCGGCCTGAGGTAGGCGTGATAATACCGCAGAGCATACGGATAGTAGTGGACTTCCCGCTCCCATTGGAGCCGAGAAAACCGAATATCTCCCCTTTCTTCACCGAGAAGGAAATCCTGTTCACTGCGACAAAGTCGCCGAACCTCTTCTCAAGGTCCTTTACAAGAATCACGTCATCGTTTGAAGGTGTCATGGAGGAGTTCCTTGTCCACATCCTGGATACGCGCAATCATGGCCTCTTCCAGGTTCGCGAACCTTGCGCGGATATCCTTAGGCGTGGCAACGGCAAGGAGGTGGGACTTGTGCATGAGCCCGAGCAGGTTGCATTTCTCCCCTTCATCAAGATATGCGGTGGAGACCATGATGGTCATGCCCTCGGATTTCATCTGCAGGAGAATGTCCCAGAATTCCTTGCGCGATACCGGGTCCACCCCATTGGTGGGCTCATCGAGGATCAGAGCCTCAGGCTCGTGTACGAGGACGCACGCAAGGCCCAGCTTCTGCTTCATGCCCCCCGAAAGGTTACCCGATAGGCGATCGAGGTAGGTGAGCAGATTGGAAAATCCGAGATACTTCTCTTTTCTCCTGGCCCTCTCCTTACCCCTGATACCGAAGATATCCATGAAAAAGTCTATGTTCTCTTCCACACTCAGGTCCTGGTAGAGTCCGAAGCGCTGGGGCATGTAGCCGATGAGCGGTTTGATCTTCCATCGCTGGTCCACAACGTCGTTGCCGCCGATTGAAATAGTGCCCGAACCTGGCCTGATCATGGTGGCGATCATCCTGAGAAGCGTCGACTTGCCGGCTCCGTCAGACCCCACGAGTCCGAAGATGGTCCCCCTGGCTACACTCAGATTTACATCCGTGACAGCCTGGGTCTGCCCAAAGATCATGGAAACATTTTCCAGCTTGATAAAATCGTTATTTGAGATAGGCATCTGCAGGCATCCCTGTCTTCAGCTCATAATCAGGGTTGGGCACGGAGACCTTCACAAGGTAAACGAGCTTCACCCGTTCCTTCTTTGTCTGGATGATTTTGGGTGTGAACTCGGCATCAGGAGAGACATAGGAGACCCAACCGGTAAATACCTTGTCCTTGAAGGTATCGACCTTCACTTCAACCTTCTGCCCCGGCTTAACCTTGGCGATATCCGTCTCATCGACGAAGATCTTCAGGTCTACCCTGGAGAGGTCCGACATGGTAATAACCTCCCTGCCTGGGCTTACCACCTCGCCGGGCTCGACATTCCTGCTGGTGATTATGCCTGAATACGGCGCGATAAGCTTTGTGTAGCCGAGCTGTATCCGTGCCTGGTCGAGGGTTGCCTTGGCAAGATCGATGGCTGCCTGTGCAGACTCGATATCCTTCTTTGTCGTATCGATCTTTTTGAGGTTGCTCTTTGCCTGTTTCAGAGCCGCCTCGGATTCATTCAGTTTCGATTGCGCATTTTCGAAACCGAGTGTTATGGTATCCCGTTCTTTTTCTGCAATAACGCCTTTCTTGAACAGATCTTCGAATCTGATATTATTCTTCTGTGCATCGAGCATTGTGTTCCGTGCCACAGCTACATTGGCCTCGGCCCGTTTGACATCCTCCGGCAGCGTATCGGTATAGATACCAAGAAGTTCCTCAAGCTGCTCCTTTTCCTTTATTGCCTTGTCCAGGCCGGCATTTGCCTGCTCAAGTCTTGACTGGAACTCTGTGTTATCGAGCTCTGCAAGCACCTGACCTTTATTGACGGCTTTGCCCTCCTCTGCCTGTATGATCGTAACATGGCCTGAAGCCTGAAATGCAAGGTTTGACTCTATGGCCTCGATCGTGCCTGAATAGTACATCGCGCCATTTTTGGATATTTGCTGCGCATAGTACACAATAACACTCACACCAAGGAGCAATGTAATGAAGATTATGATGACGATGCGTTTTTTCACGTTACCTCCTGTGAGTGATCAGTGACCTGTGAACAGTGATCAGATTTAATGGAAAGCTTGCGGTTATTTCATAAACAAACTTCGCCAGGTCCATAGCCTGTCTCCATACCTTAAGATCTTTATGTAATGCCATCTCACAACCTCCCTACATCAAAATCATTCTGATAACTGTTCACTGATCATCTTTTAATCGCATTCAGAATGAGCTTCTCTATTTCCTTTGCAATCTTTCCTGATACATCCTTGTCTATCCCTTTCAGATTATCAGGGACTTGCTGTGCTGCCAGGAGGATCGGGGCAATAATCTTGTAAATTACCGTCGCACCGATTGCCATGAAGTGAACAAGAAGCGGGGGTGTGTCAATAAACACGCCCTGGGATTTTCCTTCTTCTATGATTCCGCTCAAGACACGAATGATGGAAAAGAGATCCTGGAAGAAGACCTCTGGAATGTCCTGTCCTCCGGATGCCATCTCCCTCATCATCATGCGGGGTAACTGGGGGTTTTCATCAAAGGTGGTGGCGAGTGTCCTGAGGTATGTCTTTATCTTATCCTCCGGCGTCCTTGCTCCCCTGATGTCTTTAGCAAGCCTTTCCGACGCAGTACCGATAACATTGTGGATTGCCTCTGCATAAAGGGCCTTCTTATCTCCGATGTGATAATACAGTGCGGCCTTGTTGACATTGGCCTTGCGGGCGATCTCATCCACACGTGCACCGGCAAATCCTTTTTCGGCAAACACATCCTTTGCCGCCTCCAGGATCCGCTTTAGTGTTTCGCTTCTTTTCTCATCCTGTTCATATGTCATTTCAAGCTCCACGATATTCGTATTAATTTATCCAACCATTTATTTTAACCATTTGGTTAATTATCCATATCATCCCGTCTCTGTCAATGATAATTCAACGGGTAAATCATCTGGTAAAATCTTTCGTTTTTAAGTTAAAGAATGCAAGATGAAGACAAATGCAATTTTTTCTAACGGCGTTCAAACAGCTACACTTCGGGGATTGATTAACCGCGAAAGAATTGTGTTCATGATCCTGCTTGTGCTTTTCTGCGCCAGCGGTGTGTTCGATCATTCGCTATGGGCTCCAAACGATTCCCGGGAAGGTGCCATGATCGCTGAAATGTACCGGACCGGGAATTGGGTGACACCCACACTCGATGGTTCGCCTTATCTTGAGAAACCGCCCCTGCTGCATTGGACCGGAGTCCTTTTCTGTACACTTGCCGGGAGGATTACCGAAGGTCTTGTGAGGCTCCCTGCCGCCATTTATGGCTTCGGGGCGATATTCCTGGCATATTTGTTCGGACGCCGTCTGGGTTTTGAACGGGCCGGTATGGCAGGGGCCTTCATGTGTGCGACATCCATCATGTATCTCGAGTATTCCAGGGTTGTTCTTACCGATGTGTGTATCGCATTCATGGTGATGTTCTCGCTCTGGTTGTTCTGGTCAGCCTATGTATCAAAGAAATGGATACTGTGGATTGCCTTTATCTTCGTGTCGGCTCTCTCATTTTATGCCAAAGGACTGTTAGGACCTGGTTTTGTCTGGCTGACCGTAATGTGTTTCCTTTTATATCGGAGAGAATGGAGACTTGCCTTTATCCTGCCTGCCTTGTTCATTCCTGTTTTCATACTGACAGTGGCGCCCTGGGCTTGGGCGCTGTATAAAAAAGGCGGAATAGATTTCCTGAATGAAGTCTTCTGGGCCAACCAGTTCGGGCGTTTCCTTACGCTGAGTGACAAGGGCCTGCCGCAGGATCCTTATTTTGTCCACAAGGAACCTATCTATTACTATTTCATTGTCATACCCAAGTACATACTTCCTTGGTCCTTGATTGTAACGGCCGCGCTCATCCACTGGTTCAGAAAAGGCCGGGGCCTTAGCGATCCTCTAAGTGTATTCTTACGTTTTGCGGTTGTCTGCATGGCCCTGATACTACACACATCTTCTGCAAAAGATACCCGCTATGCAATCCCGCTTTTTCCGATCCTGTTTCTTATGGCTGGGGTTTGGCTTCAGCAAGCCGTTGAAGGACCCTTATCCATAGTGGAGAAATGGGTGATCGGTCTCACGGGAGGGATCATGACTATGATCCTCTTCTTTGTTCCCTTGATCTATATAATGATGTATTTCATGCCGCCGGTTTTCTTCGACCATTTCTTTTGTGGTGTAAATATCATCAAAATACCCGGTCCTTTTATTGCGTTGGCGTCATTATCCGTGTGCGTAGTGCTCGTACTACTTGAAATATTTTTGTCCATTAAGTTCCGGATGCTCTGTAGCCCATCAACCCGGGTGCGGAGCTTACTTACGTTCCCTGCAGTTTGCGTGGCACTTCTGATACCGATGATCTTTGTCCTTATGCCGGTATACGATTATCAACGCACGTTAAAGCCCTTCGCAGACATGGTGAAGGGAGAAATTCAAGACAATAGACGGATAGGACTTGCTTCTAACGAGAGTAGATATATCAGTATCTTCGCCTTCTATCTGGGTCGAAACTTTTCCATCCTCAATTCTCCTCATGAAGTAGCCCGGTTTTTCACAAGCCCAGGAACACCTGCTGCTGTAATAGTGAAGAAAGCGGATTTAATCAAAATCAACGGACTCCTTCCTCCGGGAAAGGTTCAGATCCTGAAATCAGGGCACAAAGGCTATAATGTCGATACGTTCAGGCTCCTGATAAATCTTCCGATGTGACTGCTATACGCTTGCGGATTCCCATTGAAGCATTTCATCTATACGTCTGTCTTTTTCCAGCCAAAGGTTATTGAGCCATACCTGTAAATGCTCGCGGTATTGCAGATCATTAAAATAGTCGCCCAGGAGATCCTTGGTTACAGGCAACTGCTCAACATGGATACGGATCTCGCCAACCTTACCACACAGGTAGTCCCAGAAGCTCCTTACGCCTTTCGGGTATACAATGGTGACATTCAGAATGCTGTGAACCTTCTCCCCCATGGCGCCGAGAACAAGGGCTGTCCCTCCGGCCTTGGGCCTCAGGAGGTGTGTGAAAGGCGAATGTTGTTTCATGTGCTTCTCCACGCGGAAGCGGGTCCCTTCCACAAAATTAAATATGGAAACCGGCATATTCTTGAATTTATCACATGCCTTTCTCGTAATCTCAAGATCCCGTCCTTTAAGATAAGGTTTCTTGTGTAAAAGCACCTTTGAGTACCGCTTCACTATGGGGAAATCTACTGCCCAGAAAGCCTGGCCGACAATGGGCAACCACAGGAGTTCCTTTTTCACAAAGAACTTGAAATCAGGTATCTTCCAGAAGAAGAGCCTGACAAGCACCATAATATCAACCCAAGACTGGTGGTTGACCATAAGCAGGCATGACTTGGTAAGGTTCAAGGACTCCATACCCTTAATGACCCACCTTGTCTTACTTGAC
>JBEKLI010000006.1:0-13589 GCA_050010275.1 Desulfomonilia bacterium
AACCAACCAGACATAGACATTCTTCCAAAGATCCGATCCTCAAATTATTAGGTCGGATCTTTTACCCATCCCTTTCGCACGCAGCCGTCCCATATTCATCAAGTCCCCTCTCCCCTAAGTGTATATCCTGGTCCCTTCTCCCCTTGCGGGAGAAGGACAGGATGAGGGGTCAGTCCCATATTCGTCTGGGATCTCATTCCAACTGTGTTTATTGTGATAGCGAAGCTGAGTTATTGAAATGTCGCAGTCACATACTCATCCGGGCCCTGATTCCAACATCATCTTCATCATAAATCGTTATGTGCATCTCAGTGCTATCCGCTTAAAAACCTTTCACCTTGCCGGACTAATACAAATGGGCTCAAATACAAGATTCATAGGCCCAACTGCCTCATAATTTCCGTATTGACAGGGGTGTGTTTGGCTGTTATTAAAGACATCCGTCATGCTGCCGAAGTGGTGGAATTGGCAGACACGCCATCTTGAGGGGGTGGTGGGTAACTCCCGTCCGGGTTCAAATCCCGGCTTCGGCACCACTGAACTAATATTTTATACTTAAAGAGTAGAAAGAGAGTTGGCATCCATGTCAAGACGGTGTGATATTTGTGGAAAAGGCCCGCAAACGGGGCATAATGTTTCCCATGCGCAGAACAAGACGAAAAAAGTCTGGCTCCCGAATCTCCAGAAGGTGCGGATAGAGACTGCCCAGGGGGTCAAGAGCGTGAAGGTATGCACCCAGTGCATCAAATCCAACAAGATCCGGAAACACGCTGCCTGATTCGAGCATCATCTCTATTTACCACCTCATTATCTTTTCAATTATGAGGTGCGTCCTCTCCTGAGCGGACTTATCGATACCATCATCAACATCTCTAATTAATTCCATATTCACCTTTTTGAGAATACATGCTAATGGGGAACTCCAGAAAATGACAAATGATATGCTCTGTGGAATTACGCCATGACCAACAGATATCCCCTCATAGCACTTCTGCTGGTTATCCTCACAGGATGCGCCACTGCCAGCCCTCCTGCACCCATGATCGATGATACATATTTCTTTCTCGGCCGGTTCGACAAGGTCTGGGATATAACCCTGAAAGTGCTGGAGAAGAGATCCTTGGCCATAAAGGACATACATAAGGAAAAGGGTGAGATAATTACCCGCTTCGTGAATTATTCCGTAGGGCCGCATGCCCACCAAGACCTGGAAAATATAGCTGAAAGGCCTGATCTTCTTCTGGGCCTCTATACCCAGGTGGGTTATTCCCTGACCATAAGACTCACCCCCATTAATGATATGAGCACACAGGTGAAGGTGACGGCCAATATCGAGGCATACGATACGAATGTCACCCAGAAGTGGCAGAAATGCGTTTCAAAGGACATTCTCGAAAGGGAAATTTTGGAACAAATCAGGGCTTCCCTGTAGGGAAACAACGGGTACGATCCTTCTGGGTATCTTCACAACCCATTGTATAAAGCGGACTATACCCTTTCAATCCTATCCACCCCTTTGAGTTTTCTGATCTCGGTGGAGAGCCTTTCAAGCTCGTGAATGTCTTTGACCATAACCCTGAACACGCACTTGGAATGCCCATCCGGCAGGGAGGAGGCATTCAGCTTTGTGATGTTGATATTCTTAGCCCCGAGGATTGCCGTGATGGAACCGAGCATACCCGGCTTGTCTTCGCATATGACCGAGAATTCGATCTCGTGTGCTTCACTGATACCCGATTCCCATTCCACGGGAATCAGCCGCTGGGAGTCAACTTCATCGACATACGGGCAGTTTGTGCGGTGAACCGTGATCCCCTTGCCCCGTGTGATGAACCCGATAATTTCATCTCCGGGGATGGGTCTGCAGCAGCGGGCATATCGAATGAGCAGGTTCTCGACACCCTTTACCACAACGCTGGAGCCCACCTGCTTCTTCTGCGGGGCAACCTCCTTATATTCCTTCTTCTGCTCCTCGGGCATGATCTTGTGGATTACCTGATTTACCGATGTCCTCCCGAAACCGATTGCGGCAAAGAGATCATCCGCCGTCTTAAAGGAGAACTCCCTGGCAAGGTGTTCAAGATCAACGTCCTTTGCCACGTGCTGGCTCTTGAGCTTCTTTTCCAGCATCTCCCTGCCGAGTGCGATACTCTGTTCGCGTTCCTGGGTTCTCAGCCAGTTCTGTATCTTGTTTCTGGCCCTCGATGTCTTTGCTATCCTCAGCCAGTCTTTACTGGGATGCTGCTTGGGAGACCTTAAGATCTCGATTACGTCTCCGCTCTTAAGCTCGTAGTTCAGCTTCACGATCTGGCCGTTGACCTTTGCACCCGTGCACTGATTCCCGAGCTGGGTATGGACGCTGTAGGCAAAATCAAGGGGGGTCGCCCCCATGGGAAACTGAAGCACCTCTCCTTGAGGGGTGAAGACAAAGACATCTTCCGGGTAGAGATCGAGCTTGACACTCTGGAGGAATTCCCGCGGATCCTTGAGTTCCTTTTGTGATTCAAGCAGACGTCTGAGCCAGGAAAGTTCCTGTCCTTCCTGATCCTTGACCTTCGCTTGATCCTTGAGTTTGGAGTAATCTTTATAAAGCCAGTGTGCGGCTATGCCTTCATTGGCAATGAAGTCCATCTCAAACGTCCTGATCTGAATCTCGATCCGTTCCCCCTCAGGGCCGAACACCGTTGTGTGCAGAGACTGGTACTTATTCGGCTTGGGCATTGCGATGAAGTCCTTAATCCTCTGCTGGATGGGCTTCCACATGGAGTGGATGATGCCCAGCGTCTCATAGCACTCACCCACGGTTGTTACGAGCGCCCGTACACCAATCACGTCATAAATGTTCTCCAGAGAGATTCCCTGGCGCTTGAGCTTCTGATAGACGCTGTAGATATGTTTGATCCTGCCCTTGAGTTCCGCCTTGATCCCCGCCTCTGTAAGCTTGGCCTGGATCTGGGCGATGACGCCCTGGAGATATTCCTCTTTTTCCTTGGCAATGGAGTCCAACCTTGCCTTGAGGATACGGTAGTCCTCCGGTTCCAAATATTTTAAACTGAGCTCTTCCAGCTCCACCTGGAGCCAGCGGATACCAAGCCTGTTGGCCAGCGGGGCATAGATGTCCAGGGTCTCCTGTGCGATCCTGATCTGTGATTCCCGTTTATGGTATTCAAGGGTGCGCATGTTGTGGAGACGGTCCACCAGCTTTATGAGAAGGACCCTTAAGTCCTTGCTCATGGCAAGGATCATCTTGCGGAAGTTTTCCGCCTGCTGTTCTTCCACCGAACTGAAGTTCATCTTGCTTATCTTGGTGAGCCCGTCCACCACCTGGGCGACTTCATCGCCGAAATCCGCCTTGATTTGATCGGTCTTGATGAGACTGTCCTCGATGGTGTCATGGAGAAGGGAAGCAACCACGGCCGTTGCATCAAGGTGCATCTGGCCCACCATAAAGGCCACTTCCAGGGGATGGTTGAGGTATGGCTCTCCGCTCAGCCTTGTCTGGCCCTGATGTACCCGGGCGGAAAAGACATAGGCCTTCTCGATCAGCCGCTTATCCGCCTCCGGTACAAATTCAGAGACTTCATCAAGTATGTCATTTATCCGTACGGTCAATGACGAGACCCTTCGCCACAAGCAGCTCTGTGCAATAGGTCACGATCCCATCAAGGGGGACCTTCTCGACCCTACCGCTTGCCCTGTCCTTGAGTTCAACAACACCCCCTGCGAGGTCCTTTGCTCCTACGGTTATCCTTACTGGGACACCGATGAGATCGGCGTCCTTGAATTTCACGCCGGGTCTCACATCCCGATCATCAATCAATACATCGTAGCCTTCGGCATTAAGGCCGTCGTAGATGCGCATTGCCGCTTGCATGGCAGGCCCCTCGTTCACGTTGATAGCAAGTACCTCTACGTGGTAGGGGGCTATAGTCACCGGGAACAGTATCCCGAACTCATCATGATTCTGCTCCAGGGCAGCCGCTACCGTCCTGCCCACACCGATACCATAACAGCCCATGATCAGGGGCTTTTGCCTTCCATCCTCATCGAGGAAGAGTGCGTTCATGGCCTTTGAATACTTCGTACCGAGTTTGAAGACGTGCCCCACTTCGATGCCGCGGATGATCTCAAGCTTTCCGGTCCTGCACCGGGGGCAGCTGTCTGTGGCAATGGCCGAGCGGATGTCTGCCACACTATCGACCTTGATATCCCGTGAGAACCATACATCCTTGATATGGTAGTCCTGTTTGTTTCCGCCTGTCACGTAGGAGCCGCCCCCGAGGAGCGAGGCGTCCGCCACCTTTTTCAACAATAAACCTACAGGCCCGGCAAACCCTCGGGGTGCTTTGGTATATTCTTCTATGGCAGCTTCATCGGCGAGTTCCACTGACTCACACCCAAGGGCCCGCCTCAGCTTTGCCTCGCTGATCTCGTGATCGCCCCTGACCAGGGCCGCCACCGGGCCGTTCTCGGTCATGTAAATAAGGGTCTTGATCAACTCCGATGGCTCTATATGCAAGAATTCGCACACCTCTTCCACCGTCCTGATATCCGGGGTGTGAACCTCGAGGGGCTTTCCTCCGGGGGCCTTGGGGAACGATATATCCTCGGGCATTGCGATCTCGGCCCTCTCCTGGTTTGCGGCATAATCACACGAGTCACAGCTTAAGATGGCATCCTCACCGGTATCGGCCAGGACCATGAATTCGTGGGAAAAATTCCCGCCGATGGGGCCCGAATCCGCTTCCACCGCTTTAAACCTCAGGCCGCACCTTGTGAAGATCTTTTCATAGGCCTCGAACATGGCCGCATAGCTCTTTTCCGCACCCTGGTCGTCCTGATCAAAGGAGTACGCATCCTTCATGATGAACTCCCGTGCCCTCATCACCCCGAAGCGCGGCCTGATCTCATCGCGGAACTTGGTCTGTATCTGGTAGAGATTGAGCGGCACATCCTTATAGGAATGGATATAATCCCTCACGATTTCCGTGATGACTTCCTCATGGGTGGGCCCGATGACGAATTCCGCTCCCTTGCGGTCCATCAACCTGATGAGTTCTTTCCCATACAGAGACCACCTGCCGCTCTCCTTCCAGATCTCGGAGGGTTGGACGGCAGGGAGTAGGACCTCCTGGGCGCCGGCGGCGTTCATCTCTTCACGGATGATCTTCTCGACCTTCTGTATGGCCTTCAGCCCATAGGGCAGGTACGAATAGATGCCCGAGGCAAGCTTCTTTATCATGCATGCCCTCAGCATAAGCTTGTGGCTCACCACCTCCGCATCACGGGGATCTTCTTTAAGGGTATGGAGAAACAGAGAGGACATCTTCATGAAACAGTCTCCTTACGTATTTCGTTCACGATCGTTTGCACGATATCGGCTGTCTTGATACGCGCTAAAGGTTTGCCATGAGAAAACAGCACAGCCCCCTTTGCATCGCAGGCAACACCGAGATCCGCTATCCTGGCCTCGCCCGGTCCGTTGACCACGCAGCCCATGACAGCCACCACCATATGTCTTTTGATGTCCTTGAGGGCATCTTCAACCTCGGATGCGATTGAGGCAACATCCGCACATGAACGGGCGCACGTGGGACATGCGATGACGCGCACCCCCTCGTTCCTGAGCCCGAGGCACTCAAGGAGTATCCTGCCGGCAAAGACCTCCTGGACCGGGTCGGCAGAGAGTGAGATCCGTATCGTATCCCCGATGCCCTCTTCGAGTAACGTCCCGATACCGACGGAGGAGCGGATGAGGCCCGAGAGCAGGGGGCCGGCCTCGGTCACCCCAAGGTGCAGAGGCCATGAACAGAGCCTGGAGAACCGCCTGTATGCATCGATGGTCTCGAGGACGTCGGAAGATTTCAGCGATACCTTCAGGGATTCCACCCCCATGTCCTCAAGCATCTCCACATACTGCCCGGCACTTTCAACCAGAGCCCCCACCTTATCGTCTGCATGTTTTGCAAGGAGAGATTTTCTCACCGAACCAAGGTTGACCCCCACCCGGATCGGAACTCCATACTGGATCGCGACATGTGCCACCGCCTTGAGCTTCTCTTTTCCACCGATATTGCCGGGATTGATCCGGATGCCGTCGGCACCCTCCTTCATGGCACCGACGGCAAGCCGGTAATCGAAGTGGATGTCGGCTATCAGCGGAATACGGATGCCTCTTTTGATCTCTCCAAAGGCCTTGAGAGAATCTTCATCCGGCACGCTGACGCGTATGATATCACAACCGGCCTTTTCGAGCTCTTCTATCTGTGAGACAGTCCCTTTCACATCGGTGGTTAAGGTATTGGTCATGGACTGGATGCTGACCGGCGAACCGCCGCCGACAGGATATTTCCCGATAAAAATTCTCTGTGTTTGTGCACGATGAGGAGTCATTCAAAAAGAGTACCATATTTAGGGGTTGCGACTCAAGATTGGAAGGCATTTGAACGATAAGATCAAGACATGGGTAAATTGTCTCCTGAGCAGATCGAGAGCATCCTCAATAATGTGGGCGAGCTGCCCACTTTGCCCTCCATTGCTACCGCCATTATGGAAAAGACCATGGAGGCGAACGTGAATGCCCGGCAGATTGCCGAGCTGGTGGAGAAGGACCAGGCGCTTGCACTGAAGGTGCTCAAGGTTGCAAATTCACCATTCTACCGGAGGATCAAGGAGATCTCCACCATACGCGGGGCAGTTGTTCTCTTAGGTTTCAATGTCTTGAAAAGCATCGTGCTCAGCATCAGCGTGATCAACCTGTTTAACGAAAAAGAACGCCGTGTACTCGATTTTTACAAATTCTGGCAGCACAGCATCGCCTGTGCGGTGTGCGCCAAATCCATTGCCGCCAAAATCTTACCGGCCTCTTCCGAGGATGCATTTGTAGCAGGCCTGCTGCATGACCTCGGTAAAGTGATCGCCGACCAGCTCATCTGCAAACACGGTGAATATAATGAGGTATTTGAAGCCATGAATCACGCGGGGGTGGATATCATAGAAATAGAGCAGGATCTCCTGGGAATCGATCACGCCTCCATCGGCAAATACCTCATGGAGCGGTGGAACCTGCCCGGTCACTTGAGCAAGGCGGTCGGATATCATCACTGCCTTATCGACATCACCGATGATGTGCAAACTAAGCGGCTTTGCTCCATCATTCATGTGGCCGACATGGTTGCCAACCATTTAGGGCTCGGCTTGAACCCGACACAAACAGGGTTCATTGACCCGTCTCTCCTCAACCAACTGAATCTCACAAGTCAGGACATCCAGGACATCTCCATTTCCTTGAAGGACAACATCTCAAACATCAGCGATGAGCTGGGTATTCCTACGGCGGAGCCCAAGACGTATTTCGAGGTATTGCAGACGGCAAATGCCCAACTCGGCAAACTCAGCCTTGACCTGGAACAGAAGAAGATGGCCCTGGAACGAAGGACCCTGGAGCTGTCGAACCTCAACCAGATGAGCACAGACCTCCAGGCATCCATAAGGCTCTCGGAGATCTTGAACATCATTGCATCTCAAACGCTGACCATTCTTGATGCAAAGAAGACCCGCTGCCTTATCCGCCTCAACAACCTGCGCATCATGGTCACAGAATCCTTTGTCCTGGGAGAATCTCCTCAGACAAAGACGGGGGTTGCAAGTGCCACCAAGGAACTGCTGGACAGGACCAATGGAATATTCCCCAGAACCGGGGGCATTATCTTCGCCGCCTTGAAGGTGGATGGCAAGACCATCGGGGCCATCGAGGTTCTTCTGAAGGATAACCTGGTGCAAGACGAGATCAATCAGAAGGCGCTGCTGTTACGTACCATTGCCGAAGTAAGCTCACAGGCAATCCAGCGGGCTATGCTCATTACCAAGAATATGAAGGCCCAGAGGTTGGCTGCAGTCACGAAAACAGCCATTGCCGCAAACCATGAGATCAACTCGCCACTGACCACCATCTTACTGAAACTTGACATGCTTACGGGCGAGAGGCAATTGAGCCCGGCTGCCAAGAACATCGTCACAGAGATAAAAGGCGAGGCCATGGCCATCAGGAATGTGGTGAAGAAGATGTTGGAGATATCCGACGTGGTCGAAACAACCTATGCCCAGAATGAGAAGATGCTCGACCTCAAAGAGGCCGTCAAGGCCGCCGCACCGGGTCCTTCGGCCAAAGGCCGGACGCAACCTCAGAACGACACGGTCGGGTTCGAAGATTACATTGAGGAACGACCCAAAGGTGAGGCCGGGGCACAAGCATCCAGGCCGGGGACATTCGGTCAGACACCGGGATTCGAAGACTACCTGGAAGACAAGCCCAACGAGACTTCTGATGTAAAAACTGCATCAATGGGTTCAGGAACGAACTCCGATACCCCCGGCTTCGAGGATTACCTGGATAAATAGGGTTATTACTCACCTTGAGAACACACCATATTCCTTAAGTATTTTCTTTCAAACTTCACCAGTAGATTCTCAGGTAACTTTCCCTTATAGTATACCGGTAAGCACAGGTATCTTATTGAAGAGGAGGCAGCTGTATGGAAACACTCATCAATGCTCAGGGCCGGATCGACTGGGGGATATACGATGAACCGGTTAAGAATGTGAACTATCTCGACTTTTGTCTCCAGACTCCCATGGGCCTTGAAATTCCAAAGTCCCTGAAACGCATCCTGGCAAACCAGTTCCATTTTGTCGGCATCATCGGGCCGGAGATCATCGGCGGGCTGGCCGTGGTCGACCTGAAATTTCTGGCCAACGGTTTTTTTTATCTCTATGACCGGCAGGCTAAATGTATATATGAGGCAAAAGCCCTTGCCGTTTCAGGGGTAAGTATCAGACCAACACCCGAGCAGCCGCTCAGCAGCTTTTCTTCCGGCGGGTTAAAGATCAATATCGATAGCTTACATGTGTCAGCAAAGGGCAAAAAGATCTCGCTTCAGCTTGACCTTGATGCCCAAGGTACGAGACCGCTTCGTATCTGCACGCGGGCAGGATACCGGGGATGGGTCTACACCCAGAAGACAAGCCCTGTCGGCGTCCGTGGATCTGCGAGAATCGGTGATAAACAGATCGAGATATCTTCACCATCCACGCAAGCCCTTACGGATTGGACCTGTGGGTATATGAGGAGAAAGACCTGCTGGAACTGGGCCGCTTCGGCCTTTACGCTGCCCGACGGAAGATCACTGGGACTCAACCTCTCATGCGGTGTGAACGAGACAAGCTTCACGGAAAATGCGTTCTGGATTGATGGGGCCATGACCAAGGTGGACACCGTCAATTACATCTTCGATAAGCACGACCTCATGAGACCCTGGCTCATCGCATCGTTTGACAAGAAGGTCGATCTCACCTTCCATCCCGAGGCATCCCGCTCGGAGAAGATTAATGCAGGATTTGTGGCATCACGCTTCACCCAGCTCATCGGCATGTTCGAGGGGGTTTTAAAGACCGATAACGGCGAGGTTATCCGGATCAAAGACTGCCCGGGCTTTGCCGAGGACCACTATGCCAAGTGGTGAATCCTCTGGCTGATCTGGTTCAGCCAGTCACGGTACATGACCGAAAGCACCATGAAATCCTTCTCATTGTCAACATCGAGTGCCGCACCGCCGATTGTGGTCTCCACGATCTTGAACCTGGCGCTTAAGATGGCTGATATGAGCATCTCCAGCCTCGCCCTGGAGACCGGGTAGCTTACGATACGGGAAAGGGGTTCGAACCCGACTGCGGTCAGCCCTGACGATATCTGCAGGAGCAGGAAGAGTACGAGGGTCGTCCCGATCTTACCCGGACCGAGCTTGACAATCTCCAGGATCGCTCTGAGGATATTAAAGAATTCCTTCTGGTAACGGTATTCATAGACCTTAAGCACGAGATCAATGCTGTTCAGAAGGACAAAGGGCCTGGCCATGTGGAGGTTATTCTGCCTGAAATTCCCTTCCCGGGTATGGAAGGTGGCCATCTTTATGCCGGGCCTGCCCTTTCTTGGTCCGAAGAGCTTGAGGATATCTTCGGATGTGATCCCGGCAATATAGTCGTACTTCTCCATATCGCAGCGCGATATGAACTGCTCAAGCTCTTCGACACAGATCAGGGGGATATCTCCGGAGAGAAAGAGGATATGTTTAAAAAAATACTTCTCGATCAAGGACCCAGTTATCTCGGAACTCTGCCGGTATTCACCCAAGGTTTGGAGAAACCCTTCCCAACCGTTCTCGGCAAGGCTTCTCTTCTGCGGCACGATATGCACGCCGGTGTCGCCTATTACCTCTTCGAACTTCTCTTTGGGGCCCACCACCACCACATTCTCGATGAGTCTGCAGGCCTTCAGGGTCTCGACGATATGCCGGATTATCGGCTTACCGCCGATATCGAGCAGTGCCTTGTTCTTCTTGAACACCCTCCGCGCCGCCCTGCCGTCACCTGCAACAACTACTGCATCAATACCCATGGCATTGTATGAACTTGAAAACAACCAAGATGTCAAGTCAGACTAACAATAGACCCTGATTTTATTGCGCGTCTTGAAATCCATCTGATCCTGCATTACCAAGGAAGACAAAAGTTGGTTTAGCGTAGCTCTTGAAAATGTATGATTTTCCAAAAACAGTGCAAAATCAGATCTCAATGGGCATCCTTACGAAAGTTTCGAATCCTGTATCTTGTGTAGTTAGGGTACCCTTGTCGACTGAAATAATGGTATAAATCACCATGCGATCAACTTCCCGGACATCCATCCTCCAGGGCCTGGCTGCAGCCGTACCTATCTGGATCGGATATATTGCCGTTGGTATCCCCTTCGGGGTCCTGGCAGGTAAGGCAGGGCTCTCCCCCTTGCAGATTGCACTCATGTCCGTAATCGTCTTTGCAGGGAGTTCCCAGTTCATCGCAGTCTCCATGATGGCCTCAGGGGCATCCGTGCTCCCCATCATCATAACGACCTTTTTCGTTAATCTCAGACACCTGCTCATGAGCACCACCCTGGCACTTCATCTCAGGGGCGCATCAAGAGGGTTATTAAGTCTGTTCGCCTATGGCGTTACCGATGAGAGCTTTGCAGTGAACCTCACCAACTTCATGAACGGCGATTGGGATATAAAGAGGTCGCTCGTGGTGAATCACACCACCAATATCGTATGGATAGCAAGCACCATAGCCGGGGGCTATCTCGGGGAGATCATTCCGGAAGGAGCTTTTGGCATCGACTACGCGCTCACTGCCATGTTCATTTCATTGCTGGTACTTCAGTTGAAAAATAATCTTATCCTCATCACCACGATACTGTCCGGTTTTCTGTCCGTGATCTTTTCCCTACTCTTTCCCGGTGCCTGGAATATCATCATCTCATCCATGCTTGCTGCATCTCTGGGTGTTGCAATTCTGGCCGTCTTTCAAAGAAAGAGAACTAAGGGCCTCCCATGACATTTGAAAACTATCTCCTCTGCGTGCTCGGTATGGGGCTTGTCACTTTCATACCCCGGTGGATACCTCTTGCCTGGCTGTCCACCAGGGATATCCCCGAGATCATGAAGGAGTGGCTGAGATTCATCCCGGCATGTATCTTGAGCGCACTGGTGGCTCCTACGATCTTCCTCGATGCATCAACAGGGCGATTCCAGATGCTGCAGCCCAGGTTCCTTGCTGCGATACCCACCTTGTTCTTTGCCCTGAAGACAAGATCGCTCGGAGGCACGGTCATAGTAGGGATGATCGTATACTGGATCATGAACAAGCTTATCTGATACTGATTTAAGGACTATTGTCATCTATAAGGGAGAACAGCCATGTTGAGACACAAGGGAAAATCCTTCATCGACACTTGACATCTGAGAAGTCTTCAGATATATCCGTGCCCTATTTATCGTGCTAAGGAGTAGTGCGCATGGGTACATTTCAGGCAAGAAAAGAAGAGGTAGCCAGGCAGTGGGTCCTGGTGGACGCCACAGACATGGTGCTCGGCAGGCTTGCCGTGAAGGTTGCCTCCATCCTCAGGGGTAAGACAAAGCCGGAATTCACCCCCCATACCGATGTGGGTGATTTCGTCGTCATAATCAATGCCGACAAGGTCAAGGTCACCGGCAACAAACTTGAACAAAAGACCTACTATCACCACAGCGGATACATGGGCGGCATCAAGAGCGCAACCATGAAGGAGATCCTCAATAAGAAGCCCGAAGATGTCATCAGGCATGCGGTGAAGGGGATGCTCCCCAAGAACACTCTTGGCAGGGCAATGTTCAAGAAGCTCAAGGTCTATACCGGGGATGTCCATCCGCACGAGGCACAGAAGCCTCAGCTATTAAGCATGTAAGAGGGATTTGGTATGGCAGAGAAAATATACGCCACTGGACGTAGGAAGAACGCAACTGCGCGGGTATGGCTGTCTCCGGGTACCGGAGAGATGACGGTAAACGGCAAACCCATGGATGATTATTTTCCACGGGAAACACTGAAGATGTCAGCTAAACAGCCCTTTGACATCACCGACACCAAAGGGCAGTTCGATATCTATGCCACTGTCAGCGGCGGTGGGATTTCCGGTCAGGCCGGCGCTCTGCGCCATGGCATTTCACGGGCGCTTGCATCCTTTGATATCGATAGATTCAGATCCAAACTGAAGGCCGCCGGGTTCCTCACCCGGGATCCCCGGATGGTGGAACGCAAGAAATACGGTCTCCACAAGGCCCGCAAGAGACCTCAGTTCTCCAAGAGGTAGTACTTCTTTGACGATCTCCATAGGTATCCTGGGAGCCACAGGGTATACCGGTGCGGAGCTTATACGGCTGCTTCATTCGCACCCTGCGGCCAGGATCACCTACTGTTCATCACGGCAGTATAACGGGAAGCCCATCTCCGAAGTACTCGAATTTCTGAAGGGTTCGGTAGACATAGGCCTTGAAGAGTTTGACGCCTCAGCCATAAAGAAAAGGTGTGATGTCGTATTCAGCTGCCTCCCCCATGGCGTGAGCATGGGCTTCATCGCTCAAATCATCGACTCGGTGAAGGTGGTGGACCTGAGTGCGGACTTTCGCATCCGCGATGTCTCGGTTTACCAGGGGTGGTATCAGGAGCATACAAACCCTGAGCTGCTCAGGAAAACGGTTTATGGCCTGTGTGAGATCTATCGTGAAGAGATCAGGGATGCAAGGCTCGTGGCAAATCCCGGCTGCTACCCTACAAGTGTGCTGCTCCCCCTCATACCGCTTCTGAAGGCCGGGATCATATCATCCAAGGACATTATCGTGGACAGCAAAAGCGGTGTCTCCGGCGCAGGGAGAGGCTTAAGCCTGAAGACCCACATCTGCGAGACAGGCGAATCGTTCTTAGCCTATAAGGTCGGCCGTTCCCATAGGCATCTCCCCGAGATGGAACAGGAGCTGAGCAGGGCTGCAGGTGAAAAAGTCAGCATCGAGTTCACCCCGCATCTCATACCCATAAGCCGCGGTATGCTATCCACCATCTACATGAATACATCTGCCGGCGAGGAAGACCTCATAAACTGCCTCAAGGGCTTCTACCAGGGCTCACAATTCGTACGGGTCATCAACGGGCTGCCTGCCACCAAGGACGTCCGCGGCACCAACAGG
>JBEKLI010000007.1:0-13189 GCA_050010275.1 Desulfomonilia bacterium
GCTGGGCAAGCGGTGCAGACAGTGTCCGCGCCGGCTTCCACGTGTCCGCCGCTGCCCGCAACGTGTCCGCCGTGCCCGAAGAAATGCCCGAACATCACGCTCGCCACCAGGGGGAACAGCGGATGATGGCCTCAGACCTCGCCCGCATACTCCCCGGTGCCACAACGAAGGGGCCCGACAGGCAGTGGAAAACACTTAAGGTGGATTCTACCCGCGTCGAGGCAATGGATGCGTTCATAGCGCTTCGCGGCAGCATTACGGACGGCCATAAATTCATCATTGATGCCCTTAATCGTGGCGCCAGTCTTATTATCTGTAATGCCGGCCACACCATCGAAAACATCGATGCCGCAGTATTGAGCGTGCCTGATACGAAAGCCGCGCTTAGAACGATCCTGCCTTTTCTCTACCCCAAGGCCTTGGAAGTGAGGATGGTGGGGATCACGGGTACCAACGGCAAGACTACCACCGCCTATCTCATTGAATCCGTCTTGAGCAATGCAGGCATTTCCTGCGGGGTTATGGGCACCATCAACACAAGATATCCCGGAAAAGAGATCACCTCTTCTCTTACCACCCCCGGCCCCGTGGACCTCTTCGATATGCTTCACCAAATGCGACTTGCGGGTGTTCATGCATGCATCATGGAGGTGAGCTCTCATGCCCTTGATCAGGACAGGGTCGCAGGCCTCAGGTTTGATTATGCCCTCTTCACGAACCTCACCCAGGATCACCTGGACTACCACAAGGACATGGAGACATATTTCCTTGCCAAGAAGAGACTCTTCGAGGGTTACCTCACAGGCGATGCTATCCTTAATATAGATGATCCTTACGGTGTCCGGCTTGCTGATGGCTTAAGTGGTGCAATCACTTACGGGTTCAGCAAAAATGCCCTCATCCACCCCCTTTCCCTGGACAACAATCCTCATGGCCTTACATTGAATATCGCAACCCCTTTAGGAGAGAGCATCATCAGAAGCAAACTCAAGGGAGAGATGAATGCCTACAATATCATGGCAGCTCTCGGCGTTTGCCATGCCATGGGTATTCCAATCGAGAAGATCAGAAAGGGCATAGAGGCGCTTGACGGGGTACCCGGCAGGATGGAATCCGTGGAGAACACCAAGGGGCTGAGCATCTTCGTAGATTATGCCCATACCCCCGATGCCCTGGATACTGTCCTGAAGAACGCCCGCAAATTCACGAAAGGGAGGCTCCTGACCGTTTTCGGCTGCGGGGGGGACAGGGACAGGACCAAGCGGCCCATTATGGGCGCAATTGCATCCGGGCTTGCCGATCTGGCCATTATCACATCGGACAATCCCCGGACCGAAGATCCGCTCTTGATCATAGAGGATATCGTCAAGGGCATCACAGACAAGACAAGGATTCTTCTTGAACCTGACAGAGAAACGGCAATCTGCCAAGCAATACGGACCATGGCTCCTGATGACTGCCTCGTGATTGCAGGCAAGGGCCATGAGGATTATCAGATCATTGGCACGACCAAGATTGCGTTCGACGACCGTGTATGCATTCGCCAGTGTCTGAAGGAGGTATACGGTCAATGAAGATCAGTGCACGGGATGTAGCCAATTATACGGATGGATACATCATTTCAGGAGAATCGGAGACGATCTTCAGTGGGGTATCCACCGATTCCAGGAGCATTAAGGCGGGTCAGCTTTTTGTTGCACTCAATGGAGAGCATTTCAATGGTCACTCCTTCATTAAAGATGCCGTCTCGCAGGGGGCGACAGGGGTAGTGGTCATGGAGGATATCCCACGTAATGGTGCTGTCATCATATCCGTGGAGGATACCCTGCAGGCCCTGGGCGATATCGCAGCAGGGGTGAGAAATCAGTTTGACACGGCCATTGTCGGCATTACCGGCTCCACCGGCAAGACCACCGTCAAAGAGCTTTGTGCTTCCATATTATTGATGCAGGGCACATGTCTGAAGACCGAGAAAAACTACAACAACCTCATCGGTGTCCCCCTGTCGCTGCTCGAACTTGGCCCGGAGTACGAATTTGCGGTCATCGAGATGGGTACCAATCGCTTCGGCGAGATCGACAGACTCTCCTTCATCACCAGGCCCCAGGTATCCATCATCACCAACATCAATCCCGTGCATTTAAACGGGCTGAGGAGCATCTCGGGCATCATTAAGGAAAAGCAGGCCATCTTTAAGAACACCGCCAAATGCGGCATTGCCGTGATAAACCCATCCCTGGAGAATATGGACAAGATCGAGATCCCAAGCCACCTGCAGGTAATCACCTACTCCCATAAAGACCAGGCGGACATTACCTTAACACATATCGAGCACCAGGACCTCGATGGCAGCGATATAGAAATCGACTTGGCGGGGAAGCTCATCAACACCCATGTACCGCTGCCCGGTATGCATAATGTGGTGAACGCCCTTGGTGCATGCGCCTGTGCAGTGGCCCTTAATATCGAGCCGGAGTTCATTGCCGAAGGGGTCAGAAGGGCGAAGTTCCCGGGCATGCGATCCGAAATCATCGTGTCCGACCACCTCACCATCATCAACGACTGCTACAACGCCAATCCGGCATCCATGAAGGCGGCGCTGTCCATGCTGGTGGATGCCCCCCATTCCATCAAGATTGCGGTGCTTGGAGACATGCTGGAGCTCGGTAAGGACTCGCATTTCTGGCACGAAGAACTGGGCAAATGGGTGGCCCAGGCGCGCCTGGACAGGCTCATCTGCATTGGTGAGATGGCAAAAGTAGTCTGTGGCCGGGCCTCAATAGAGGGGATGAACAGCTCTGTCATCCACACGGTTAAGAGCCAAGAGGAGATCATGTACAACCTCCAGGACCTCTTCGACAAGGATGCCATGGTGCTGGTTAAGGCATCCCGGGCCCTCAAACTCGACCAGGTGGTGAACCAGCTCAAGGTGGTGGCTTAAGGATGCTCTATCTCCTTCTCTATCCCCTGCACAACACCTTTTCCATCTTTAATGTCTTCAAGTACATCACCTTTCGCACCATTTATGCCACCATCACGGCGCTGCTCATAACCCTGCTGCTCGGGCCGTGGTTTATCGAGAAGATGGGCAACTTAAGTCTCAAGGAACGCATAAACGGCCACGCTCCGGACACCCATAAGACAAAATCCGGTACACCAACCATGGGCGGAGTGTTGATCGTATGCGCCATCGTGTTTTCCACACTCATGTGGGTCGACCTGTTTAACATCTACGTGTGGCTTGGACTCATCATTCTCATCACCTATGCGGTGTTGGGATTTATCGATGATTATATCAAGACCGTCAAAGGCAACATGCAGGGGCTTCCCGGTCGTCTGAGGCTGCTCGTTGAGTTCGCAGTAGCTGCCGGGGTTGGCCTTGCCCTCATGACTACGCCGGGTTTTGATGCGACCATCACGTTCCCGTTCTTCAAGCGGCTCCATATAGACCTGGGACTGTTCTACATACCCTTTGTCATGGTGGTGATCGTGGGAATGGCCAATGCCGTCAACATCACGGACGGGCTCGACGGCTTGGCAATCGGGCCATGTACCATTGCGGCAGCTACCTACATCGCATTCGCCTATGTCATAGGCAACTTCAAGGCGGCCGCCTACCTCCAAATCCCGTTCATTCCGGGAGTAGGCGAGCTCAGTGTCTTCCTTGGAGCCCTCGTGGGCGCAGGTATGGGCTTCCTGTGGTACAATACATACCCGGCCCAGATGTTCATGGGTGATGTCGGTTCACTGAGTCTGGGCGGTATCCTTGGGGCTGTAGCGGTCATGACCAAGCAGGAGATGCTTCTCCTCATCGTGGGGGGCATCTTCATTATGGAGGTGGGTTCCGTCATACTCCAGGTGAGCTTTTTCAAGTTCACCAACGGCAAAAGAATATTCCGCATGGCTCCAATCCATCATCACTTTGAACTGAAAGGGTGGCCGGAACCCAAGATCATTGTCCGGTTCTGGATCATATCCATATTCCTTGCAATGGTGGCTATTTCAACTTTAAAGCTGAGGTGAGGCCTATGCAGACTGCTTATGAGGAGATTAATTACCTGCAGATGCTCCTGGCGGTTTACCTGGAGCAGGAAGACAAGGTGCTTGCGACACTCATCATGCAGATACAAGAGACACTGGAGGGATTGAAGGCTTGCGCATAGTTGTCTGGGGAACAGGGATTACGGGCATCATGACCGCGCGAATGATGCTGGCCAAAGGCCACGAGGTGCGCCTCGTGGACGAGAAGATGCCTGAAAATATACAGGAGATGCCTGTCAAGCTCCTGGAGGCAGCGGATATGACGTGGGCTGATCTTGTCATACCGAGCCCCGGCGTACCCCGGCATCATCCTATGCTTGCCAAGGCAAAGAAGGTGCTCTCCGAAATCGAGGTGGCCTCATCCCTGCTTTCGGGTAAGCTGATCGCCATTACCGGCACCAACGGAAAGACCACCACCACCACACTGATCCATAAGATCTTGAAGGCTCAGGGCTTTGATGCCGGTATCGGGGGAAACATCTCGCCCCCGCTCATCTCACTGGCGGATGCCGACCCTGCCTTTGTGGTTGCCGAGATCAGCTCGTTCCAGCTCGAGTGGATCGAACACTTCAAGCCGTATATCGGCATTTGCATGAACATCACCCCGGATCACCTGGATCGATACCGCACCATGGATGAGTATGTATATTACAAGCTCAAGATCTTTGAGAACCAATCCGGGGACGACATCGCCATCATAAACGATGATGACCCCTATCTCAGGGATATACCGCTCAAGGCCCGCAGGGTGCTCTTCTCCCTGACCCATCCAACTTTAGGAGATGGAGCTTATATCAAGGGCTCTCGCATCGTCCTCACGGGCAGCATCGAAGGGGTCGGCCCCAAGGTCCCCCCGCCTGAGAAGATCGGCGGGGGAGTCATCGAGGACATGCTTGCAACGGCCCTGACCGGCCGGTTCTTGGGTGTCAAGGCCGAAGTTATGGAAGATGTGTTCATGAACTTCAAGGTAATCCATCATCGCTTCGAGCACGTGGACACCATAGACGGCATTACCTTCATCGACGACTCCAAGGCTACCAACGTAGGGGCCCTGGACAAGGCCCTGTCAACACTGACCGCAAAGGTTATCCTCATCCTGGGGGGCAAGGACAAGGGCGGCGACTTCTCTGATATCGCCTCAAGGCACAAGGATACCATCAAGAAGGCATATATCATCGGTGAGGCTACGGATAGGATCACCGGCGAGATAGCTGAAATTGTAGATACCCAAGCGGCCTATGACATGAATGAGGCGGTAACACAGGCGTATGGTATTGCCTCTCCGGGCGATGTGGTATTGCTCAGCCCGGGGTGCGCAAGTTTCGACATGTATAACAGTTATGCCCACAGGGGAGAGGTTTTTCAAGAATGCGTCCGTGGCATTTTGAAGATCAAGAGCGCGAGATAGACTTCGACGTCGTCTTCTTTCTCGCCACCATGGCCCTGCTGGTTCTGGGGACCGTGATGATATTCTCATCGAGCTATTTTGTCTCAAAAGAGCTCTATGGCAACGGCATCGTCATGACCAAAAAACACCTCATACACGTCGTTATCGGAACTGTTGCCATGCTTGGCATAATGAGCTGGGATTATCGAAAACTCAGTTCCGGGAACATCATCCTGTTTGCCCTTATGGGAAGCGCTTTTGCCCTGGTGCTCTGCTTTGTGCCGCACATCGGGCATGCAGGAGGCCACTCCAGAAGATGGATAGGATACGGCCCCCTGACTATTCAGGCATCCGAGCTTGCAAAGATAGCGCTCATCCTTTTTGTTGCCAATTTCCTTTCCCGGAAATCCCGCAATATCGGGGACTTTCTCCGCGGCCCGATGCCGGTGCTCGTCATCGTGGCCGTCATGTGCCTGCTTATCTTCATCGAGCCGGACTTTGGAACGGCAGCAGCCATCGGCATCTGGTCGGTGATGATGCTCTTCATGGCGGGGATGAGGTGGAAGCATCTATCCATTCTCATGGGTGCAGGTATCCCGCTGGGTCTCGGGGCGTTACTCTGGGAGCCCTACCGGAGGATCAGGTTAACGACATTCCTCGACCCCTGGAAGGACATGATGGGTGTCGGCTATCAGATCATCCAGTCCCTGGTTGCCTTCGCCTCCGGCGGCTTCTTCGGATCAGGGCTTGGCGAAGGCACCCAGAAGCTGTTCTATCTGCCTGCACCACATACGGACTTTATCCTCTCCGTGGTAGGGGAGGAACTTGGCTTTATCGGGGTCATCCTCGTGGCAGGGCTCTTCGGTGTCTGGATATGGAGGGGTTTTGCAATCGCCCTGGCCACGAACGACTCCTTCGGATATCACCTGGTGATCGCCGGGGTCTGCCTCATCGGGCTCCAGGCGATCCTCAACATGGGCGTTGCATTATCATTACTTCCCACCAAAGGCATACCCCTGCCCTTCTTCAGTTATGGCGGTTCGCCGCTCTTAAGCACCATGTGCATCTGCGGGCTCATCCTGTCGGTTTCCAGGAGGGCCCGCCTATGAAGGTGCTCATAACAGCCGGGGGTACAGGCGGACACATCATGCCTGCCATAGCCATTGCTGATGCTCTCAGGGACAGGCTGCCCGGGGCGAAGATCCTCTTTGTGGGTACGGACCGCGGCATGGAGGAACGCATCGCCAGGCTCAAGGGGCTGGATTTCATACCCATCAAGGCACTCGGCATCAAGGGCAAGTCAGTGGTCAACCTCCTCCGGGCCGTAATGGTCAATGGAAAGGCATTTTTCACATCAATGAGGATCATCAAAGACTTCAGGCCCCATTGGGTCATTGGAACCGGGGGGTATATCACCGGCATGGTGGTACTCTCAGGTAGATTCTTAGGCTGCCGTTGCGCCATCCAGGAGCAGAACAGCATCCCCGGGCTCACCAACCGGCTCCTCGCCAGAATAGCCCACCGGGTATTTCTGGCTTTCCCGGACAGGAGCGGCAAGTTCCCCGAATCCAAGACCATGCTCACCGGGAATCCCCTGCGCAGTGAGTTCTCTGCCTGCCACAGCAGAAACGGAAACGGATCCTCTCTGCTCATCCTCGGCGGAAGCCTCGGGGCAAGCAGCATCAACAAGGCCGCAGCCAAGGCCTTAGCGCTTCTGAAAAGCGACGGGATCACCATGAAGGTGATTCACCAGAGCGGAAAACAGGATTATCAATGGGTAAAGGATGCATATCTTACTATGGGGATAGATGCCGACGTGAATGCATTCATCGACGACATGGCATCCGCCTACAACGCTGCGAAGCTTGCCATATCCAGATGCGGCGGCATCACGCTCTCCGAGCTTTCGGCCACAGGGCTGCCATCCATCATGGTCCCCTTCCCCCATGCCACGGATGACCACCAGAGCTTCAATGCCAAGTATGTGGCGGATCAGGGCGGCGGCTGGCTTATCCCGGACAGTCATCTGACCCCGGAACGGCTGGCTATTGAGATCAAAACCAGGCTCTTCAATCATGAAGGACTTAAAACGGCTTCCGCCAGGATGCAGCGTATCGGTCTCGGTGCAGGGGCTGATAGAATAGCCGGGGAGATACTAGGTGTTTAGGGGTATTACCAGGATCCATTTCGTGGGCATCGGAGGCATCGGCATGAGCGGCATCGCCGAGCTCCTGCTCAACTTAGGCTTTACCATCACCGGATCGGATGTGGCCGACTCGGATGCCGTGCAAAGGCTCCGCTCCATGGGCGCTGCCATCCACATCGGCCACAATGGTCAGAACATCGGGAATGCCCAGGTGGTGGTCTACTCCTCCGCCGTCGGGCTTGACAATCCTGAGTGTGTTGCAGCAATAGACAGGGCCTTGCCCGTTATCCCCAGGGCCGAGATGCTGGCAGAACTCATGCGCATGAAGTTTTCAATCGCCATCGCCGGCACCCACGGCAAAACCACCACCACCTCCATGCTGGCTACCATCCTGGCCGTGGCTGAAAAAGACCCTACGGCCATCATCGGCGGCAGGCTCGACATGTTCGGGTCCAACGCCAGGCTCGGCGACGGCGAGTTGCTGGTGGCCGAGGCCGATGAGAGCGATCGCTCATTCCTCAAGCTGGCACCCATTGTGGCGGTAGTCACCAATATAGAAGAGGAGCACATGGACTGCTACCGCGATATAGACGATATCCGCGACACCTATGTCCAGTTTCTCAACAAGGTGCCGTTCTTCGGTTTTGACATGGTCTGCCTGGACGATGCCAATATCCAGCATATCCTGCCGCGGCTCGAGCGCAAGGTCATTTCCTACGGATCTCACACCCAGGCAATCTACCGCTATACCGAGCCTAGTTTCACCGGGCTTGATACCAGGTTCACAGCACACTGCAATGGATCCACCCTGGGTGAAGTGACCCTTGGCGTACCGGGCAAGCACAACTGCCTCAATGCACTGGCCGCCATCGGCACTGCCCTGGAGCTCGGCATCGATTTCGAACTTATCCGTAAAGGCCTCTGTGCCTTCAAAGGCGTCCAGAGAAGGTGCCATATCCGCGGCGAGAAGAAAGGCATCACCGTCATGGACGACTACGGCCACCACCCCACCGAGATAAGGATGACCCTTGCTGCCATCAAAAACGGCTTCCCGGGCCGGCGGGTGGTTGCCGTTTTCCAGCCGCACCGCTATACCAGGACCAGGGATCTCTTCGATGCGTTCGTCAACTCCTTTTATGATGCATCCAGGCTCTACATCACCGAGATCTATGCGGCCTCCGAAAGGCCCATCGAGGGTGTAACCGGTTATGCCCTGTTTGAAGAGATCAAGAATCACGGATACCGGGAAGCTTACTATGTGGAGAATAAGGAAGACATACCCGAGGCACTTTTGGGGGACCTCAAGGAGGGAGATCTCGTCATTTTCCTGGGTGCAGGGGATGTCTGGAGGCAGGGGCTTAAGGTGTTGGAGAGGCTTGGATGAGGATGATCGAGACAGTTCAAGCACACGATGTTACCTCCATACACTGCGGGGGAACCATCGAACGCATCTATGAACCTGAGGACACTCAAGAACTTGCAGAACTCATCGGAGGGTTTAAAGACTTCCACATCCTGGGCGGGGGGACCAATACCATATTTGAGGATATGAGAATCGTAAAACCCGTCATCCGCCTGGGCAGAGAGTTCGCCGGAATAGTCCCTAACCCTTCAGGACTTGCCGCAGGCGCAGCTGTGAACATGAAGCGGCTTGTTTCCTATTGCGTGAGAAACTCTTTGTCAGGGATCGAATTCATGGCGGGAATCCCCGGTATGCTTGGCGGTGCCCTTTTCATGAATGCCGGAACCCCGGAACATGGTATCCTCGATGCCGCCTTTGAGGTTGAGGTCGTAAACAGCTCGGGTGTTCACACATTAAAGAGAGAAGATCTTGACTACGGCTATCGCAGAAGCGGCATCCCGGCCAAGACGGTCATCACCTCGGCAAAACTTGTCCTGAGCCGGTCGACGAAAGAAAAGGTACGAAAGACCGTACTGCCCTTTATCATCAAGAAACGCACGCAGCCCCGCGGATTCAGCTGTGGCTCAATCTTCCAAAATCCGAAAGAGATGCCAGCCGGCATGCTCATCGAGAAGGCCGGTTTTAAGGGGCACAAGGTCGGCGGGGCACGGGTGTCCGAGATCCACGCCAACTTCATCATCAACGACGGCTCTGCTACATCCAGCGACATTCAGGAACTCATCAGGCTTATCAAGGAAAGGATTATGGCGCAATTCGGGATAGCACTCACAGAGGAGGTGAAGATCATTGGTCAGTGACTTCAAGGAGCGGGTAAAAACCTCTTCCAAAAAAAAGATCCTCTCCCAGATAAACACCATCCTGAGGTTTTCCATATGGATATGCATCGGCATATCAGGGCTTCTCATCACTGTGTGCGCTGCGGCCTATATCAGCAACTCGGCGGCCTTTCATGTCAAGCATATCAACATCAAGGGCAATGTCCACGTAAGAGCGGATGAGGTTCTCACTTTACTGGACATAGAACAAGGAGATAATATACTGTCCTGGAATATGAACAAAGCAAGGAAGAGACTTCAAAATCACCCATGGATTAAAGACGTTAGCATCTCAAGGAGTTTTGTTCCCGCATCGGTGGATGTCGAGATCGTTGAGCACAAGCCAAAGGCGACGCTCCTTCTCAAGGACAGGCCGTATCTGATCTCGGAAGAGGGCCTTGTGTTTATCTCATCCCCGGATGCCTATACCGGACTTGTGATCAGCGCAAAGGATTATACACAGCAGGATATGAAGCAAGGCCTTGACCAGGTCCTGAACTATGCTATTGATGCTGCAACGCTGGTTCAGTCCAAAGGACTTCAGGTGAGCAACGTCCTCATCGAACCGGGTGGTAGTATTGCCCTCAGGCTCAAGAACGGAATTACGCTCACCACCTTTGGACAGATGACACCGATAATGGTAGCCATGGCCATCAAGACGATAGCGAAACTGAATCCTCCGGAAGGAAGTGTTATGGATCTGAGGTGTGATGACAAGATAGTGCTCAGGAACAGGGGTGTACATGGCAGCTAGGGATAGGATCATAGTCGGGCTGGACATCGGGACAACAAAGATCTGCTGCCTCATCACCGAGATGAACGAGGCCGGAGAGCTTGAGGTTATCGGATTCGGACTGTCTGAATCCAAGGGGCTCAGACGGGGTCTTGTGGTGAACATGGAGCAGACCGTAGGGGCTATTCACGGTTGTGTGGAGGATGCCGAACGTATGGCCGGGATCAGGGTTGATGAGGTGTATACCGGTATCGCCGGCGGCCATATCCAGGGCATCAGCACCAGCGCGGTCATAGCCATCAAAGGCGACGAGATCACGGAAGTCGAGAGACGCAGGGTCGTGGACCAGGCCAAAGACTTTGCAAAACCCGTAGGTGTTGAGATCATCCATGTCCTCCCCCAGGAGTTCACCGTGGATGACATCTCCGGCATCATAAACCCTGTGGGTATGGCGGGATCACGCTTGGAGGCCAGGGTGCACATTGTCACCGGTTCTGTCTCTGCGGTAAGCAACATCACCAAGTGCGCGCAGAAGGCCGGGCTTGGCCTGCAGGACATCGTGCTCCAGCAAATCGCATCCTCCGCCGCCATCTTGACCGTAGATGAGATGCAGCTCGGTGTAATCCTCATGGATATCGGCGGCGGGACAACGGACATCGCAGTCTTCAACGAAGGCGCCATCCGTCACACATCCGTTCTTGCGCTGGGCGGTGACAACATCACCAATGACATTGCCGTGGGCTTGCGCTGCCCCATCGCTGAGGCGGAGCGGCTCAAGATCAAATACGGCCATGCCATCGCCTCGCGGGTATCGTCTGATGAACAGATCGAGGTGCCATCCATCGGCGGCGACACGGTGAACATGGTGCCTCGAAGAATATTGGCCGAAATCATCGAATCCAGGGTGGAAGAACTTTTCAAACTCGCCTATAATGAAATCAGGAACACCGGGTTATCGGAAACAATGTCGGCAGGGCTTGTGCTCACCGGGGGTGCAAGCTCATTGGAGGGGGTGGCCGAGCTGGCCGAGAGCATCATGCATATGCCTGTTCGGGTGGGGTTGCCCAGGGGAGTAAAGGGACTTGTGGAACTGGTGAACAGCCCTGCCTATGCAACTGCCGTAGGCCTGTGCGTGTATGAGGCCGGAAAACCATCTTACAGCTTCAAACCGAAAGGCACCAATGTCTTCGAGAGGTTTTTTGAAAGAATGATCAGCTGGTTTAAGGAAGTCTTTTAACTGCTAGGGGGTGCTTATGTTTGAATTGGAGAAAATAGAGAGTGCAGGGGCTCAAATAAAGGTTATCGGGGTCGGGGGCTGCGGCTGTAATGCAGTGAACAACATGATCAACGCCAAGCTGAAATGCGTTGAGTTCCTCGCGTGTAACACCGATATCCAGACGTTGAAATCATCCTTGTCGTCAAACCGCATACAGATAGGAACCAAGCTCACCAGGGGCCTCGGTGCGGGCGGAAGTCCGGAGACAGGCAGGAGCGCCGCCCTGGAGAGCGAGAAAGATTTGAGGTCCGCCCTCGAAGACACGGACATGGTCTTCATCGCCGCAGGCATGGGCGGCGGTACCGGGACCGGCGCCTCCCCGATTGTGGCACAGATAGCCAAGGACCTGGGTATACTCTCTGTTGCAGTGGTCACCAAGCCCTTCCCCTTCGAGGGCAAGCGCAAGATGAACCAGGCCGAGATCGGTGAAAAAGAGCTTGCCGAGAATGTTGACGCCCTCATCGTCATCCCCAACAACCGCCTGCTGAGCATGGCCGGCAAGAATGTGCCCCTGCTCGATGCCTTCAAGATGGCGGACGATATCCTCATCAACGCGGTCAAGGGCATCTCCGACCTCATCAACAACACAGGGCTGGTAAATGTAGACTTCAATGATGTCAAGGCGGTCATGATCGAAAAGGGCAAGGCCCTTATGGGCATCGGTTGCGGCAGCGGAGAGAACCGGGCGGCCAATGCAGCCCAGGCAGCCATCTCCTCCCCACTGCTTGAGGACATGGACATCCATGGTGCCAAGGGCCTGCTCATCAACATCACCAGCGGCCCTTCCATCACCATGAACGAGATCCACGAGTCCTCCTCGCTCATACAAGCCGCAGCCCATGATGATGCCAACATCATCTGGGGCGTGGTCATCGACGAAACAATGACCGACCAGATATCCATCACCGTCGTGGCTACAGGATTCGCCGGCAAGCCCATCGTGCTCTCTTCCGGCATGGACAAGGGCAGGATCCATCAGCAGAATCAAACGTCAAGGGACCAGCAAAATGCATCGGTCATCGACTACACCAAACCCGCATTCATGAGAAGAAGAGAGCAGAAGGAAGAGAAGGAGAAAGAGGTCATCAAACTCGGCATGGTGGTGGATGAGAGCGTGCTGGACCAGGAGATCAAATGCCGCTGGCCGCTCCGGTCCACCCAATGATTCTCGTGTTCTCGCGCGGAGCGGCTCTCCGCGAGCTCCTTGTACACCTGTTTGACGGCTTCAATTTCTTCGGGGGGCACGAGCACGTCCCAGAAGGGCTTTCCCTCTGCCTCCTCGAAGGAGTACTCGCTCAGCCGGCGGCAGGCGAGGTTGAAGCGGGCGATGTGGCCCTCCAGGTCGGTGACCATCACCAGAGCGGCCGC
>JBEKLI010000008.1:0-13151 GCA_050010275.1 Desulfomonilia bacterium
ATGCTGTTTAAGATGTGAAGTAACACATTGGTAAGGTGGTGCTTGCCAGGATTAAGCCCGAACATTTCAACATCCAGCATATGGGAGATCCAGGTGAGGGGATGCCAGTTGGAGGCATATACTTCTGAAAACGCCCATTTTATTCCATCAAGGCTTATACCTTTTTTAACAAAAAGGTTATTAGTTACATAGGCAGAATCGTCTAACCTAATAAAACCAAATCCAATTACTTTCCAATAAATAGATAGTGTTGCTACTGCGATTAAAATACTTACAAGAATCATGGTGTATAGGTGTCCTGTGTTTCCCTGAGAGTTGCTAATATTTTTATTAGATGAGATGAACTCTGCCAAAATATCTCCAATTATATGGGCCATTGAATATATATGATTATGATCCTGTTTATATTAAATTAAACATTAGTCAATGAACTGGGTGCTTATGATTAATCACTTAATATATAAGGGATTACTCTATTGATGTCTTTTCTGGGGGATGCAACCCGGTCTGCATGATGTTCACCCCTATCACCCATGCAGATAATATCCCAACGAGGATAAGTGGGATAATAGCTATGAAATGAAAGGTGAGAGCCAACCCTGCAGCCTCCGTTTTTGGTATCCCGAAAATCATCAAACCATAGATACCTCCAACCTCCCAGATGCCCCAATACCCAGGCACCGATGGTAGCATGATAAAGAAGCAAACAATGATGATCGATGCGGAAGCCTGAAGAAAGGTAAGGCTTACCCCCTTGCAGCCAAATAAAAAGACATAGAATGATAAAAAGGTCAGAAGCCACACCCCAGCTGAAAGCAGAAGACAGGTTATGATCTTAGATGGATCTTTCAGTACCTCAAAACCGAGAGCGATGTTGTCAAGAATGGCATGAGACCTGGCATGAAGCCTTTCAGACAGGTGCTGTCTGAAAGGGGTCGTTGTGAAGAAAAGCAATCGGGGAAACCAGGATATGCTACGGCTGATCGCACGTCTGGTAATTGGTAACATGAATAGAAAGATAAAACCTAATAATATAAAGCTGGCTATAATGGTTTTTCCCCTTATATCTTGGAGTGTTTTTTGGTTTATTTGGTGTCCGTTGAACGTTAGGCTTAATGATGGGTCGATTTGAATACTTCCTATAATAAAGATGAAGAACAAGAGTAAAGTAACGATATCGAAAATCCTCTCTACGGCAACGGTTGCAAGCACCTTCGAAAACTGAATGTTGTCTCTCTTGTAAAGTATGGCGGGCCTTGCAAGCTCGCCCATGCGACCGGGCAGGATGCAGTTGATCGTGAATGCGATAACAACCGGATGGAATGAATTCCAGAAGCCTATTTTTTTAATGGGTTTTAAGATCACCTTCCACCTCAGCGCCCTGACCAGATAAGTGGAGAGGCTTATGAGTGTTGCAGGGATGATCCACCAGAGATTTATCGTAGCCACATAGCCCAGGAGTTGCGCAAGGGGGACATTCCTGAAGGAGATGAAAATTGCCGTACCGGAGAAGGCAATGCCGATCATGAGTGAGAGTATGATTCTTCTATTCAGCTGCATTTCCCGTCACAGTCTTGATAAGCAATCTTAATACAGAAGAGAAACAGTGTTGGCAAATAAAATGGTGATGAGATAAATAGAAGATGAAAGGAAAGATTTCCTCCGCATAGTGGACAGAGTATACATTATGAAAATTGGTGATAAAGAAATTAATATGTTAGCCATAATAGACGTCAACGTTATAGTGTTCACAAAATACATTTACAGGTGTGTATTATTAGTAAGTAACAACAAATCAGTTAAATGATACCTGAAATAGTTCCGAGAAGATGGTGTGAGTGAAAGGGGTGTTACATGAAAAAAGCCTTAATTACCGGAGTCACCGGCCAAGATGGAGCATACCTGGCTGAGTTTCTCATGGATAAGGGTTATATGGTGCACGGCATCAAGAGGAGATCCTCTAGTTTTAATACCTATCGTGTTGACCATCTCTATCAGGATCCGCATGAGAAGGATGTACGGTTCATCATGCACTATGGTGACCTTACCGATTCCACCAACATTATTCGTATCATTCAGGATGTGGAGCCCGATGAGATATATAATCTGGGAGCACAAAGTCATGTCCAGGTCTCCTTTGAGACCCCGGAGTATACGGCTCAGGCTGACGCCCTTGGAACATTACGGGTTCTCGAAGCATTACGTATCCTTGGAATGGAGAAGAAGGTGAGGTTTTATCAGGCATCCACCAGTGAACTCTTCGGCAAGGTACAGAAGATTCCCCAGGATGAAGAAACACCATTTTATCCCCGTAGCCCTTACGGTGTAGCGAAGCTTTACGCCTTCTGGATAACGGTGAATTATCGCGAGGCCTATGGCATGTATGCATGCAATGGCATACTTTTTAATCACGAGTCCCCCATACGTGGTGAGACCTTTGTTACACGCAAGGTAACCAGAGCAGCCAGCAGGATAGCCCTGGGGTTACAGACAAGACTCTATGTGGGAAACTTGGATGCACTTCGCGACTGGGGCCATGCAAAAGATTTTGTAAGAGCCCAGTGGCTCATGCTTCAACAGGACAACCCTGAAGACTATGTAATCGCAACAGGAAAACAGTATTCGGTGCGACAACTATGTACACTCGCTTTTACAAACGTCGGTATCGAGATTAATTGGCAAGGAAAAGGTGTTGATGAGAAAGGTGTGGTAAGCTCAGTAAAGCCCCTGGATGGGAAGAAAAATGTCAAACCGGGAGATGTGGTTGTTCAGGTGGATCCACACTACTTCAGACCTACCGAAGTGGAAACCTTACTTGGAGACCCTTCAAAGGCACGAAAGAAACTTGGATGGGAACCAGTGATTACCTTTGAGGAAATGATCGCCGAGATGGTGGAGCACGATATAAAAGAAGCCCAAATGGATGTCCTGTGCAAAAACAGCGGGTATAGAGTGATGGAAAGGCATGAGTAGGATGTATCTCGAATTTCAAAATCCGAAATAGGAGCAACTTGATCGGCACCACTACGTGATATGAGTGAAAAATAATGGATAAGAATGATAAGATATTTATCGCCGGCCATACAGGTCTTGTAGGCTCTGCGGTAAAACGGAAACTTGAGAGCGAGGGGTATGGGAATGTGATTGTTCGTTCCTATCCTGACCTCGACCTTACGAGCCAGCAGGATGTCGAATCATTTTTCTCAAGCGAGAAACCTGAATACGTATTCCTTTGTGCAGCCAAGGTCGGGGGGATTCTCGCAAACAGTACCTATCCGGCTGAGTTTATCTATGAGAATATTATGATCGCTGCAAATGTTATTCATGCAAGCTTTAGGCATGATGTGAGAAAGCTTCTCAACTTAGGATCATCCTGCATCTATCCGAAGTTTGCACCTCAACCGCTCAAGGAAAATTACCTCCTTACCGGTGAACTGGAGCCAACAAACGAGCCCTATGCCATTGCCAAAATCGCCGCCATAAAATTGTGCAGATATTATAATAAACAGTATGGGACCGATTTCATATCGGTCATGCCCACGAACCTCTACGGCCCGGGTGATAACTTCGACCTCGAAACATCCCACGTGCTTCCTGCCCTGATCAGGCGATTTCATGAGGCAAAAGAACAAAAGAAACTTACAGTCACTCTCTGGGGGACAGGCAGGTCTAAGAGGGAATTTCTCTATGTTGACGACCTCGCAGAAGCCTTAGTTCATCTCATGGGTAAATGCGATGCCTCGACTATAGGGGAGTTTGTTAACATAGGCACAGGCAAGGATATGACAATAATGGACCTTACTGTGCTCGTTAAAGGTATTGTTGGATATCAAGGAGACATACAGTGGGATGCATCCAAACCTGATGGTACACCCCAAAAGTTACTCGATGTAACAAGGATTGAGGGGCTGGGATGGAAAGCCAGGATCGGTCTTAAAGAGGGCATTCAAAATACCTATAATTGGTATTTAGGGAAGATGAACAGCTCAAGGTAATATGTAAAATGAAATCACGAGATGAAACCTTTGCAAAATTGAATGCCGCCCTGAAATACCGAAAGAAGAGACAGACCCACTGGGATAATATCGCCCGGAAGAAAGACCATTGGCAGTCTATAGGTGCCTATTACCATACAAGGTTAAGCCATATCTATGCCCACTTGGTCTCGCCCGGCCAAAAGGTGCTTGAGCTAGGCTGCGGAACAGGCGAATTGCTGGCTTCACTCAAACCATCATTGGGTGTTGGTGTCGATCTTTCTGGTGAGATGGTGAAGCGTGCAGCCATGAAATTTCCTGATTTACGTTTCATCCAGGCTGATTCCCATGATTTGGTATTGAATGGAACATTTGATATCATTATTTTATCAGACATTTTGAATGAGCTCTGGGATGTCCAGCGTGTATTCGAAAGACTTCAAAGTGTATCGAACTCGAGGACACGCATTATAATAAATAGCTATAGCCAAGTATGGCAACTTCCATTGTTGATCAGCAAAGTTCTTGGTCTATCCACACCACTTTTACCACAAAATTGGCTTACGGTGGATGATATAAAGAATATGCTCGGTTTGGCAGGGTTCGAAGTCATAAGGCACTGGCCTGAGATTCTCTGGCCGCTCAATACCCCGATTGTTTCAGAAATATTTAACAAATATGTTGTAAGATTGTGGCCGTTTTTTTTCCTTGCACTCACCAATTTCATCATTGTACGGAAGCGGCAAGTTCCTTCTGAAAAGGAAAGCCTTGTCTCAGTGATCATACCCGCCCGGAATGAGGCGGGTAATATAGAGGAGATCATCCGACGTACACCTGAGATGGGCAGGGGAACCGAATTGGTCTTTGTAGAAGGCAATTCCAGAGACCAAACCTATGAAACAATCGAGAGGGCCATCGCTCACCATCCCGAGAAAAAAATCAGACTTTTTAAGCAAAAGGGTAAGGGGAAGGGTGATGCCGTTCGTCTAGGCTTTCAGAATGCATCGGGGGATATCTTTATGATCCTTGATGCTGATATGACTGTATCACCCGAAGATCTCCCTAGGTTCTATAATGCCATCATCTCAGGTGAAGGGGAATTCATAAACGGAGTAAGACTGATCTATCCCATGGAAAAACAGGCCATGCGTTATTTGAACCTTGTAGGAAACAAATTCTTCTCAATGGCCTTTTCCTGGTTGCTTGGCCAGCCAATCAAAGACACCTTATGCGGAACAAAGGTGCTCAGAAAACAGGACTATGAGAAGATAGCACGAAATAGGTCTTACTTTGGTGATTTCGATCCTTTCGGTGACTTTGACCTCCTTTTTGGTGCAGCCAAACAGAATCTGAAGATAGTTGAGATGCCTATTCGTTATGCGGAGCGGAGTTACGGTACGACGAATATTGATCGTTGGCGGCATGGCTTAGTCCTTCTCAGGATGGTGTTGTTTGCTTTAAAACGTATCAAATTCTTATGAACCGAGTAAACATACTCATGGTAGGTAATAAGCTCACACGCCGATACACTTCTTAGCAATTTATATAATTTATAAAGGTAAAAGAACTGAAAGATGAACTTACTTCATAGCCTTAAGGATAGGAATCTTCCGGCATCAGTCATATCAATCTTGATTGTTCTGCTCATTATTGTCAGCATCCTATTAGTATATGCACAGGTGGGAAGCCATGATTTTATCAATTTTGATGATCAATTGTATGTAACGGACAATCCTATAGTAAAAGCCGGTATTACTTGGAATGGTATTACATGGGCATTCAGTTTTTCTGATAGAACATATTGGCATCCGCTCACATGGTTTTCCCATATGGTGGACTGTGAGTTGTTCGGCCTTAACCCTGGAAAGCATCATCTCGTGAATGTTTTCTTGCATATCATCAACAGTATTTTGTTGTTTTTGGTTTTTATGATGATGACAGGAACTCTTTGGAGAAGTGCTTTTGTAGCCTTTTTATTTGCTTTACATCCCATCAATGTTGATTCTGTGGCTTGGATTGCCGAAAGAAAGAATCTATTAAGCACATTATTCTGCATGTTAACCATAATGGCATATATCTATTATTCACGAAGGCCTTCTTTTTATAAATATATTCTAATTCTATTTGTTTTCATGCTTGGACTTCTTTCAAAACCCATGCTTATTTCTATTCCTTTTGTTCTCTTATTACTTGATTTTTGGCCGCTTAAAAGAATTAATTTTGATTCTTTGCTGACCAGAGAACACATATCAATAGGAGTCAGCAATGAAAGACGAGCCCAAAGAACACAAGCGCTCAAATTGATTATTGAGAAAATTCCACTCCTCATTCTATCTCTTGTAATTATCTGTACATCTATCATCTCTTTTCAGCACCATAGTGATGTTATTTCATCAAACTTAATAAGTATAAAGTTACGTATGGCCAATGCACTGGTTTCATATGTTACTTATATAGGTAAACTCATTTGGCCGAGAAACTTGACAATATACTATCCATTTCCAGCCGGTTTGCCATTGTGGGAAGTGGTTGGTGCTAGTGTTTTTCTTTGTGTTGCGACTATCCTGGCGGGTCTTTATGCAAAAAAATTTCCATACTTAATCGTTGGGTGGCTCTGGTATCTAGGAACATTGGTGCCTGTGAGCGGGTTAATCCAGGTGGGGCTCTGGCCGGCCATGGCTGAGCGATGGGTTTACATCCCTGCAATTGGATTATTCATGTTAGTGGCATGGTTGATTCCCGACTTGGTTTCAGAGTTCAGGTTTAAAAATCTTGCCTTGAGTACACTGGCTATTATGGTGATCTGTATACTGATGATCTTAACATGGAAGCAAACCGGATATTGGAAAAATGATTTTACATTGTTTTCCCATGCACTACAGGTCAATGAAAGAAACAGTGTTGCATACAGTAATTTGGGCGATTATTACATAAGTATCAATAAGCCAGGAGAAGCGATAGAATATTACGATAAATCTGTAGAAATAAATCCATATGATCCTCTTGTTCAGAACAACTTTGCAATAGCTTTGCTCAAAGAAGGGCGTTATGAAGAATCTATTAAATACTTTAAGAAAGCTATCTTGAGTTATCCCAGAGATCCGCAATTATATAGTGGTCTCGGGAGTGCATTTGCTCATCAGAATAGAAATACAGAGGCGATAGAATATTTTTCGAAATCTTTAGATATTGACCCCAGCAATGCTGAAGTACATTTTGATCTTGCTTATATTCTCAGTGAAGAGAGAAGGTTTGATGAAGCCATAATTAATTTTAAAAAAGTCCTTTCTATAAATTCTTCTCATGTTGGAGCATTGTTTGGGCTATCAGCTGCATATAGCAAAAAAAAGGACTATAATGCAGCAATGACTTTATTAAAGAAAATTCTTGATATCCAACCTGATAACCCCAATATTTATTATAACATCGCCTGTATTTATGCTAAAATGAACAAGGCAGATGAATCTATTACATGGCTTAATGATGCAGTCCAAAAAGGATTCAGTAACTGGAGTTTAATCAAAACTGATAATGACCTGAACAATATTCGGAATCATGAAGGCTATAAACGCATCATTCAAGGAAAATAATTGGAATGTACCAAGAATATAGATTATTAATGATACGTTACCAAAAGGGTAAAACATGAATGTTTCTGTGGTGATACCTGTTTACAACAGCAGCACTATACTCCCAGATCTTGTAGTACGGCTGAATCCCGTTCTAGCAGCCAACTACGAAACATATGAGCTTATTCTCGTGAATGATGGTAGTAAGGATGAAAGCTGGAATGTTATATGTTGGTTGGTTTCCCAGCATTCTTGGATCCGGGGTATAAATCTCATGAGGAACTATGGACAGCACAATGCTGTTCTGTGCGGCATCCGTATGGCTCAATTTGAAGCCATCGTGACCATGGATGATGACCTTCAGCATCCGCCCGAAGAGATTCCTCGGCTCACAAATAAGCTGAGCGAAGGATATGATGTCGTTTACGGAACGCCCATAGAACAACAACATGGATTATGGAGGGACATGGCCTCCATCATCACAAAAGCCTCACTGAAAGCCACTATCGGGGCCGAGACGGCGAGAATGGTAAGTGCATTCAGGGTATTTCGAACACAAGTCAGAAAAGCCTTTGAAGAATATCGTGGGTCTTTTGTTTCATTGGATGTTTTGCTCACATGGGGCACGACGCACTTTACTGCTGTTCAGGTCAGACATGACCCAAGAAAGAGAGGGATCTCAAACTATTCTATCTGGAAATTGATTAATCACGCAGTGAACATGATGACCGGATTCAGCCCTGTGCCGCTTCAGCTTGCAAGTATAATAGGGTTTCTGTTCACGATATTTGGATTTGTAATACTCATATATGTAGTAGGGAATTATTTTATTCGTGGAGGCAGTGTACCGGGATTCTCCTTCCTGGCATGCATGATAGCCATATTCTCCGGAGTTCAGCTCCTGATGCTTGGCATCTTTGGCGAGTACCTTGCCCGTATCCATTTCCGCACCATGGATCGGCCAAGCAGCATCATCCGAGAAATCAGAGAGCCGGGATCTAACGTTGAAGAAGACCGTATATGAGTAAAGAACTAAACCCGATCTCGCTCTCAGTCCTTGATGAAGAACGATTCGGTATAAGGATTGCTAAGGCTCCACTGGTGAAGATCGAGGCCATCCCCCATATAATGGATTTTTGCAAAGCGAAGCAGGTGGAACTCCTTATTTCCCGCTGCTCCACAGATGACCTGAAAGCTGCCCAGGAAATGGAGAGATTGGGTTTCTCACTCATGGATACGCTCATATATTTTATCCGCGACCTCAATATAAAACCGATTCCCAATGAAGATCCAGAAGTTCATGTGAGGAATTTTGAACAAGGTGAAGAACATTCAGTCAAGTCCATAGCCAGAGAATCCTTCCGTGGCTATCTCAGCCATTACCATGCAGACAGCAGGCTCGATAAAAAGAAATGTGATGAAGTCTATACTGACTGGGCTTACACGTCGTGTGTCTCTACAATGGTAGCCGATCAGGTACTTGTTGCAGAGAAAAATGGTGAGATAATTGGTTTTGGAACCATGCGTATAAACAACGCGGTAGAAGGGGAAGGCCTTCTCTTTGGTGTTGTCCCTTCATTACAGAGGCAAGGAGTTTATCGGTCAATTATAGTGAAATGTTTGCAATGGTGTGCTGCAAGAAAACTTCATGTCATGACTATCTCAACACAGATCACTAATTTGGCTAGTCAGAAAGTATGGAGCCGCCTTGGATTCGAGCCGAATCATTCATACTATACCTTCCACAAGTGGTTTTCTGAACCTGGAAACTCTAACATTAAGAGCCCATGAAGGTTTGTAGCTCCTGTGGGTATAGGTTTATCTCTATAGACTGGGAATGTCCCCAGTGTGGGTGGGCACCCTTCATTCGCGAAGGGTTCATTTCTTTTCTTAATGAAGTTCCACTATCCGGAGAGTCCTTTGATTCAGAATATTTTGCTATGTTGTACCATCTAGAAAAGGAAAATTTCTGGTTTCAGCACCGAACAAGGCTCATTATCAGGGCTATCGAGGAGTACTTCCCCTGCAATAAGAAAATTCTTGAGATCGGATGCGGTACAGGTCTTGTCCTCTCCGAGGTCGGACGAAGTTTCTCGGATGTGTCCCTGTCAGGAAGTGACTTATTTGTGGAAGGACTCCATTTTGCAAAGTCAAGGATGCCGGGGGTTGCCTTCTACCAGATGGATGCTTGCTGCATGCCCTTTGAAGATGAATTTGACCTTATCTTGGCACTGGATGTACTTGAACATATTGAAGACGATTCCAGGGTGATAAGTGAGTTATACAGATCGCTTAAATATGGTGGAGGGCTGATCATAACTGTGCCCCAGCACCAAAGGCTCTGGTCGGTTCAAGATGAGAAGGCTTATCATAAAAGAAGATATGCTAGGAAAGAGTTAGTGGATAAGTTGGGAAAAAACGGATTCCAGGTTATTTATGCAACTTCCTTTATTACACTATTGCTTCCAGTATTGGTCTTTTCGAGGATTTATGACAGAATTATTAGAAGAAACCAGCATGAGTATGACCCGATGAGGGAACTGAGGATTGCTTATTCACTCAATAGGATTCTTTGTATCATATCCAAGACTGAGGGACTTTTATTGAGAGCAGGTATTTCTCTTCCTGTAGGGGGGTCGCTGCTCTGCATTGGGAGAAAAGGACGTTAATATGGGAGATGAAAGGATAAGGATACCATTTAACAAACCGTTCATTGCAGGCAAGGAGCTCTACAATATCGCCCAGGCTGTGCTCAAGGGGCATCTCTCCGGGGACGGTCACTTTACAAAACTTTGTCATACATGGCTTGAAGAAACGATTTGTTGCAGAAAGGCCCTGCTTACCCATTCCTGTACAGCAGCCCTTGAGATGAGTGCGATCCTGTGTGACATCACCCCAGGTGATGAGGTCATAGTGCCATCATTCACCTTTGTTTCCACGGCCAATGCATTTGTCCTCAGGGGAGGTGTACCGGTATTCATAGACATCAGACCGGATACCCTCAACATGGATGAAAATAGGATTGATGATGCAATTACAAAAAAAACAAAGGTGATCGTGCCTGTGCATTACGCAGGTGTCCCTTGTGCCATGGATGAGATAATGCACCTAGCAGAAAGACATAACCTGCTCGTCGTGGAAGATGCTGCACAGGCCCTGCTTTCCACCTACAAGGGGAAGTGTCTGGGCGCAATTGGGCATTTGGGAGCATTAAGTTTTCACGAGACAAAGAACATCATCAGTGGAGAGGGTGGGGCGCTGCTTGTGAACGATGATCGATTCATAAAACGTTCTGAGATCATCAGGGAAAAAGGGCCGGCGACTGGTTTAACCTCGGAATATGAGCTCCTGGCTGCTGCGGAAATTATTAAACACATGCCCGGCGTGGAGATGGTGCGCTTTCTCCAGTCCGGCACTGAAGCGGATATGGCGGCGCTGCGTATTGCCCGCGCATTTACCGGAAAACTCAAGATCATCAAAATCGGCGGCAGCTATCACGGCTGGTCTGATCAGATGATCTATTCAGTTCATATTCCCCGGACCGGCAATTTCGAATCCAAAGGCATTCCCGCGGAATGCTTTGCTCACATCGTCGATGTGCCGCCCAATGACTTTGAGGCTTTGGAGAAGACATTTAAAGATAATCAGGATAAAGGCGGGGTTGCCGGTGTGATGGTCGAGCCGATCGGCGGCGAGTCCGGCGCGCATCCGGTTCATCCTGACTGGAATAAGACAATCCGTAAGCTATGCAACCAGCACGGGTCCCTGATGATTTTTGATGAAGTGGTGACCGGCTTCAGACTGGACATGGGCGGCGCTCAGAAGTTATACAACATTATGCCGGATCTTACGGTACTGGGCAAGATCATAACGCACGGTTATCCCTCATCGGGCGCAGTGGCCGGCAGAAAAGATGTCATGAAAGTCTGCGCGGGCAGTATGGGCGATAAGATATTTGTGGGCGGCACACTGGCGGCCAATCCCATTTCTATGGCAGCTTGTTATTATGCCTTGAAGTACATGGTCGAAAATGACGCTGTGGCAAAGGCAACCGCCCACGCGAACAGGTTAACCAAGGCTCTCAATGATCTGTATGCGACACGTCCGGATCTGGGATTCTTTGTTTATAATTTCGGCGCCATCATGCATTACATGACGACCGCATTCTTTTCCATAGACTTAAACGCGCCTGACGCGCTCACCCAGATTTTTACACGGAAGCAGGTTGCGGATGATTACCAGGTGGTGACGATGGCTCACGGGTTGTGCACTCTGGCCGGAACCCGTATGTACACTTGCATGCAGCACGATGAAGAAGCGCTGAAAAAGACATTGGAGATATGGGAATATGTACTTTCACTGATTCCTAAAAGTTAAAAACCATAAAGCAACTAATTATTAAGGAGCAATTTATGAAAAAAAAGAAAGAAGAGATCTGCATAAAAGAAGACATCGATGCCTTCGCGGATAAACCCATCACGATACCGGAGAGTATCGACATGGAAAATCATTTGATCGCCACCTACTGGGCCCAGATGGACAAGGCGTGGGACGCGTCGGTAATGAGCCAGGTGATCGCCATAGAGCAGACCACCGGAACCTGGACCCCGGTGCCGGGAGAAACTCCGGAGATACGGGCGAAACACGTGGCCAAGGTCATCGGCGTGTACGAGTCGCCCTACTATGAATACGGCGTTCCGGCGGACGTCACGGCCCGCCAGTATATTATCCAGGTGGCCTTCCCCTCCGCCAACGTGGAGGACCAGCTCCCCATGATGCTGACCGCGTTGGTCGGAAACATATCCCTAGTGCCCAATTTCAAGCTTCTGGACATCAGGCTTCCCAAAGAAACGCTGGACCAGTACAACGGGCCCAGATTCGGGACCGACGGATGGTGGACCGCACTGGGTCTCAAGAAGGGACGGCTACTCCTCAATAACATGATCAAGCCCTGCAGCGGCTATCCGCTGGAAGTGGGGGCCGAACTCTTCAGACAAGCGGCCCTCGGAGGCTGTGACGTAATCAAGGACGACGAGCTTATCGCCAACATGCGCTACAACGACGCAGTAAAAAGGGTCAAGGCCTACATGAGGATCGAAAAGGAAGTATACGAGGAGACCGGCGAGCACACGATCTATACCGTGAATGTCACCGACCGCCTGCCGCGGATGTTCGACCTGGCGAAGCGGTGCATAGACGCGGGAGTCAACGGCATGATGGTAAACTACTTGGCCGTCGGACCCGAGGCGATGCGCGCCTTGGCCGACGATCCGAACATCAACGTGCCGATCCTAGCCCACATGGACGTGGCTGGCGCGTACTTCATGTCTCCCTATCAAGGGATATCGTCCCCCATAATTTTCGGCAAGATTGCGCGGCTCTGCGGAGCGGACGCCATCGTGCTCCCCTTCTCTATGGGCGGTAAGGCCATGTACATGCATGAACGCTTCATGAATACAACGCGCAACCTGATCTATCCGATGGGAAACCTCAAGCCCACCATGCCCATGCCGTCGGGCGGCATCACCCCGAACAACGTGCAGGACATCGTGAACGCGCTGGGCAAGGACATTATGATCGGGTCTGGCGGCGGGATTCACGCCCATCC
>JBEKLI010000009.1:0-12766 GCA_050010275.1 Desulfomonilia bacterium
ACTCTTTGCCGAGGGGCAGCGAAGATATGTGGAATCCTTAAGCGCCTATGCCCGGCAGTTCCTCGAGCAGATGCCCAAGCCGCAGGTGGAATCCATAGACGGCCTGTCACCGGCCATAGCCATCGAACAGAAGACCACATCCAACAATCCCCGGTCCACGGTGGGGACCGTTACCGAGATCTATGACTACCTAAGGGTCCTCTTTGCGAGGATAGGCACACCGCGTTGCTGGATCTGCGGCCGTGCAATCGAATCCATGACCATCCAACAGATGGCCCAGGCCGTACTCGACCTCGGAGCCGGTAAAAAGGTGATCCTTTTTGCCCCCTTAATCACCGGACGCAAGGGGGAGTATACAAAACTCTTCGAGCGTCTTGCCCGTGAAGGATTCGTGAGGGTGCGCATAAACGGCGAATTCTATGACATCGAAGAGGTCCCGAAACTCGACAAAAACAAGAAGCATACAATCGATGTGGTAGTGGACAGGATTGTGATTAAAGACGGGGTAATGACCCGGCTCTTGGACTCCATCGAGATGGCATGCAAGCTTTCGGGAGGGACGCTCGCCGTTGAGGACGACCTTGGTAAGTCATATATCTATTCCGAGCATTACAGCTGCCCGGTATGCAACACCTCCTTCCCCGAGATATCGCCGAGGATGTTTTCCTTCAATAATCCCCATGGTGCATGCGAGACCTGTCATGGTCTGGGTGTGCTCATAGAAATCGATCCCGACCTGGTGGTCCCCGAGAAGAGGCGATCTCTGAACCAGGGTGCCATTGTTCCCTGGGGGGTGCCGCCGGGCAGGTTCGCAAGTCGCATGATCCGCTATCTGGCGAAGAATCTTAAGTTTGATGCAGACGCCCCCTTTGAGAAGCTCCCCGAAGATGCCAGGCGCACAATCCTTTATGGCGGGCCTATGAAAGACGCCTATTCCGCCCCTTTTGAAGGGGTTATCCCCAACCTCACCAGACGGATGAAAGAAACCGCAACAGGCGAGATCAGCGAGGACATCTCACGCTTTCTCAACAACATTACCTGCCCCGCCTGCAAGGGTGCGCGCCTGAAGAATGAAATCCTCCACATCACCATAGCCGATAAAAACATCTACGAACTTACCACGGTGAGTGTGGACGATCTGCTCGAATATTTTCATAACCTGAAATTGAGTCCCAAGAACCAGGAAATAGCCGACAGGCTCATAAAGGAGATCAGGGAACGCCTCGGCTTCCTTACCTCGGTGGGGATCGGATACCTCACGCTGAGCAGGTCCGCCGGCAGCCTCTCATCGGGCGAGTCCCAGCGCATCAGGCTCGCCACCCAGATCGGCTCGGCATTGATGGGCGTAATGTATATCCTGGATGAGCCCACCATCGGGTTGCATCAGAGGGACAATGAACGTCTTATCAACACGCTCAAGCATCTGCGCGACCTCGGCAACACCCTCATAGTCGTCGAACACGATAAGGAAACCATCCTTTCTTCAGACTATGTCATCGATATGGGACCCGGTGCCGGGGAGCAGGGCGGCAACATAGTGTTTCAGGGGATTCCCTCCGAGCTTGTTACGAGCACTTCATCTCTTACCGGGAAATATATCTCAGGGCAATTGAAGATCCATGCACCCGAGCACCCGAGGCGGCCTAAAGGGACGTATATACGCATCAAGGGCGCCCATGCCAACAACCTCAAGGACATCAATGTAGACATCCCCATCGGGCTGTTCACCTGCATCACCGGTGTATCGGGCTCAGGCAAATCGAGCCTGGTTATCGATACGCTCTATCCGTATTTAAACAATTTTCTCTCAGGGTCGAGGAGGTCCCCTACTCATGTTAAGGGGATCACCGGTCTCGAGAACCTCGACCGGGTCATTAATGTTGACCAGAGTCCCATCGGCAGAACCCCCAGGTCGAATCCTGCCACCTATACGGGCGTCTTTACCCTCATCAGGGAGCTTTTTTCCATGCTGCCCGATGCCAAGGTGCGCGGGTACAAACCCGGACGTTTCAGCTTCAATGTTAAAGGCGGCAGATGCGAGGCCTGCCAGGGAGACGGGCTCATCAAGATAGAGATGCACTTCCTGCCTGATGTATACGTCATGTGTGACCAGTGCCAGTCAAGACGTTTCAACGACGAGACCCTGGAGATCAAGTATAAAGGCAAGTCCATAGCGGATGTCCTTGAAATGACGGTGAGTCAGGCGTTCGATCTTTTCGATGCCGTTCCCAAAATCAAGCGCAAGCTCAAGACACTCATCGATGTGGGCATGGATTATATAAGACTCGGTCAGAGCGCCACCACACTATCAGGAGGCGAGGCCCAGAGGACAAAACTGGCCAAGGAGCTGTCTAAGCGAGCTACCGGGAAAACGGTCTACATCCTTGACGAACCCACCACAGGTCTCCACTTCGACGATATCAACAAGCTCCTCATCGTGCTTCACCGCCTGGTTGATGAAGGAAACACCGTGATCGTCATCGAGCACAACATGGATATCATCAGGTCTGCAGACCATATCATCGATCTTGGCCCCGAGGGTGGAGATGAAGGCGGTTACCTTGTGGCCAAGGGCAGCCCCGATGAAATCTCGCGTGTTGAGCGATCATACACCGGCAAGTATCTGAAACAGTATCTTGAAAAATGAGTACAAAGCCTGTTTTTCTCTTTTGCAAATTTCAAATACTCTCAAAACGGCTTCATGCCTGCATAAAAGCCCGCAAATGCCCGAGGATAAATGACTTGACAATGTTTCGACAAGTAATATAAGTGTGGCAACCGAGAAAAGCATACCATAAGGGGGAACAAATACGCATGGCAGTCATCATCAGATTGACCCGAGGAGGAGCCGCCAAGAAGCCGTTCTACCGTGTTGTCGTGACCGACTCACGCAACAAGCGTGATGGGAGATTCATTGAAATCGTCGGACATTTCGATCCCAAGTTCAGACCGGAAAGCATCAACCTGAAAATGGACAGGATCAAGGAATGGGTCAATAAGGGCGGGCAACTCTCACCGGCTGTGAAAAAGCTCATCAAAGATAAAGGATATTCGCTCCGATCCGATACTAAATAACGTTGATGTGAGGGTACCATGAGAGAGCTTATCGAGTACATCGCGAAGGCGTTGGTTGACAATCCGGATGACGTGAGGGTTTCTGAGGTTGAAGGTGAAGTGACGTCTGTTATTGAGCTCAGGGTTGCAAAATCGGATTTGGGTAAAGTTATAGGCAAGGAAGGACGTACGGCCCGAGCCATGCGCACGCTCCTTACCGCGTCATCTACAAAACTGAAGAAGAGGGCGGTGCTGGAGATTATTGAATAATCGCAATGACGGATCTCATTGAGATCGCACGGGTCGGCTCTCCCCATGGCCTGAAGGGCCGGATGCGGATCATCCCTTATGGTGATTCTTTTGAGAGGTTCTCAAGATATTCCCACCTGATAATAGGGCTTAACGGCCCACCCGTTAGGATTATCGGAGCTGAAAAACGGCGGGGCTTTTACATTATTGCACTTGAGGGCTATACCCACATATCACAGGTGGAGCACCTTAAAGGCGAGGTGCTTTTCGTAAAAAACGATCAGCTTGAAGGGCTTAAAGAAGATGAATTTTACTGGAAAGACATCCTGGGCCTGAAGGTCATTGATATTGAAGGGACCGTACTCGGAGAAGTGGTGGATATCTTCTCGACCGGGAGCAACGACGTATACGTGGTAGACAAGACAAAACAATATCTCATCCCGGCAACCAAAGACGTAATCAGGGAGATATCACCAGAGAAAGGTTGCATGACAATCGATTCCTCGCTCTTAGAGGGTCTTCTTGACTGAAGAATACGTGACCGTGATCATCAACATCATTACCCTTTTCCCCAACTTATTCTCAGGCGTCCATGAGGAGAGCATCATCTCAAGGGCCATAGCAAGGGGGCTTGTAACAATCAAGCTTGTAGCGTTGAGGGATTTCGGTATCGGGGCTCACCGCACGGTGGATGATACACCTTACGGCGGCGGGGGAGGGATGATATTCAAGCCCGAGCCTATCGCCGCAGCCCTGGAAAGCCTTGAGGATCGGGGAGAGGTTATCCTCACCACCCCGAGAGGACGGCTCTTCTCTCAGGAAGATGCCTTACGGCTGAGCAATGAAGGGATTATTACCATCATCTGCGGACACTATGAAGGTGTGGATGAACGTGTATCGGAACTCTTTGTTGATGAAGAGCTCTCCATCGGCGACTATGTGCTTACTGGAGGGGAGATACCCGCGATGGTCATGACGGATGCCATCGTGAGACTCATCCCGGGTGTTCTTGGCCAGGATACCCTGTATACGGGAGACTCCCATTACGAAGGACTTCTTGAACATCCGCATTATACCAGGCCCCGTGAATTCAGAGGTCTTGAGGTGCCTGAGATACTCTTGTCGGGAAACCATGAGCAAATAAAGGTTTGGCGGGAGATGATGTCTCGCAGAAAGACTCATGAAGTCAGGCCTGACCTTATGAGAAAAACACCTTCAGGCCAAACCCCGGTTCCGGGGAAAACCAAGGGACAGCCCTAAAGGGGCTTTTAAGTATGCTCAGCGTTGCACTGCTGCATTGGCCGTGTCTCGACAAGAACGGGAATGAAATAGCGAGTGCGATAACCAACCTTGATCTGCATGATTGTGCAAGAGTATGCTTGACATACGGCATCAATACGCTCTATATCGTTCACCCGAACCCAAGCCAACTCGACTTTGCCAAGCGGATCATCGAACACTGGCTGAAGGGGTTCGGCGGGCAGTACAATCCTTTCAGAAAAAGGGCATTGGAGATTATTCGGCTCGTTCATGATATAGAAGAGATAAAGCGGCAAACAGGCGCTCTTATGGTGGGTACTTCGGCGAGTAGGATCGAAGGATGCATATCCTGGGAAGATGCAAGAGAACGTGCCCTCTCACAAGACATGTGCCTGCTGTTCGGCACAGGGTGGGGGATATCACCGCAGTATGTTAAGACATTCGATGCAGTGATAGAGCCCATTATGGGGAAGGGTGACTTCAATCATCTTTCCGTACGCTCTGCCGTATCGATAGCTTTAGATAGGATCGCGTAGGAGGTAGTAAATGAACATCCTGGATGAATTCGAGAAATCACAGATGAAAGAAGGACTGCCCGAGATTCACATCGGGGACAAGGTCCGCGTCTCCATGAAGATCGTGGAAGGTGCCAGGCAGCGTTTACAGATATTCGAGGGAGTGGTCATTGCACGGCACAGGGGAAACAACCGTTCTTCTATCACTGTGCGCAAGCAGTCATACTCTGTCGGCGTTGAAAGGGTCTTCCCTCTGCATGCACCAAGTGTGGAAAAGATCGAGATAGTGGGGCGTTCCAAGGTCAGACGGGCAAAGCTTTACTACATGAGAGAACTGCGAGGCAAAGCGGCACGGCTGAAGGAGATCCGCAGCTAGCATGCCCCTGGAAGAAGATCTCATTGCACAGGGTTTATGGCCGTTGTGCGGTGTGGATGAGGCCGGCAGGGGCCCTTTAGCGGGCCCTGTCGTGGCCGCTGCGGTGATCATGAACCCGCAGTCCTTTTTACGCTCTGTCGTCAGAGACTCCAAACGTCTCTCTGAGGCGCAAAGAGAAAAGATCTTCGCACTCCTTTTCTCTTCAGTTGAGGTATGTATCGGCATCTCTATGGTCGATGCAATTACTATTGATACCATCAATATCCTGAAGGCAACCTTGAAGGCAATGGGGGAGGCAGTACGCAAACTCGCCGTATCTCCTCATTGTGCGCTTGTCGATGGGAATGCCGTGCCGTCTCTGACGTGCAGGTGCATACCTGTTATCGGGGGCGACCAGACCGAGCCGTCCATTTCAGCTGCAAGTATCGTGGCCAAAGTGACCAGGGACAGGTATATGAGGAACATGGAAGAACTCTACCCCGGCTATGGGTTTTCACGGCACAAGGGGTACGCGACCAAGGATCATATCGAGGCAATAGAGAGTCTAGGCCCCTGCCGGATCCACAGGAGGTCTTTCAAGGGTGTGTCCTAAATCGTCCCGTGAAAAAGGCGCCATCGGTGAAGAGATAGCCAGAAAATTTCTCAAGCATGAGGGTTTTAGAATCCTCGATGCCAACTTCCATGCATGTTCCGGTGAAATCGATATCATTGCCAAAGATGATAAAACAATTGTCTTTGTCGAGGTGAAGTCTGCATTAAAGGACACGTTCGGGGATCCCCTTGAATGGATCCCGACATGGAAGCAGCAGCGTATTATTAAGGCCTCACTTGCATACCTGAAGGCAAAAGGTATGATGGACACACCGATGCGCTATGATGTGATCACCATAGACCAGAATAAGAAGGTGTTCCATGTGCGGGATGCGTTCAGACCTGCAGGCTCGTTTTTTGTGTGATCAGAACCTGGGTAAGTTAGCAAAATGGCTAAGGATCCTGGGCTTTGATGCAGAATATATGTCCCATTGGGATGAAGACCTGGTTAGGCAGGCAGTTGAGAACGGGAGAATCGTGCTGACAAGAAAACGCTCTATTGCCGCTCATAAGTCTGTAGTGTTCATCGCACATGACCATGTACGTGAACAGCTTCAGGAACTCTTTGGTGCGCTCGACCTCCGTCAGGGTGCAGAACCTTTTACCCGGTGCAGCCTCTGCAATACCTTCCTGGTTGATACAAACCGCGAGGAGGTGCATGCGCACATCCCGGAGTATGTGTACACAACACATGAGATCTTCGCCAGGTGTCCGTCCTGCGGACGGATCTACTGGAAGGGCACACATTCGAAGCGGATAGATGATATGATTCATTCCTTCCTGAAGGACTAAGACATGACAAGACAAGAGTTGGAAGACAAGCTGCTTGGGTTGCTCAAGGGAAAGCGCAAGGTCCTCATTGCCACCCATGAAAACCCCGATCCCGACGGCATCGCCGCGGCCTTCGGACTCAAGCACCTATTCCGCAGGGTTGCAGGCGTCACATCCGTTATCGCTTATAATGGAATCATCGGCAGGGCTGAAAATCGTGCCATGGTTAAAATCTTAGGGATAGATCTTGTCCCCTTAAACACCATCTCCCCGAGGAATTTTTCCGTTGTAGCGGTTGTCGATTGCCAGCCCCATACCGGCAACCTTTACCTGCCCAAAGGTGTTTTCCCGAGCATCATCATCGATCACCATCCTCTGCGCAAGTCTTCCCTGGATGCGGACTATCTGGATATACCCAAGGACGTGGGGAGTACATCCACCATTATTACCCAGTACCTCAGGACTTTAGGCATCGAGATGGATCGGAAGGTGGCCACCGCACTCTACTATGGGATCAAATCCGACACCCGCGACCTTGGCAGGCAATCGAGCGATGCGGACATCCGTGCCTCCATTTACCTCTTTCCCCACATACTCCAGAAAAAATTGTCACGCATCGAACACCCGGACAAACCCAGGCAGTACTTTGAGGAGCTCAATTCAGTCCTGAATAACGCAAGGATATACGGTGATGCCATCATTGCCAGGTTGGACGTGATCTCCTGGCCCGAGATGATCGGTGAGTTTGCTGATGAGCTGATCCAGATGGAAGGCATCCGCTGGAGCATGTGCTATGGCAGGCACAACGGGTCGATCCTCTTCTCGATCCGCGCCAAGAAAACAAACGACATGGCGGGTGTGCTGGCACATAAGATAGCGATCGGTATCGGCAAGGGCGGTGGTCATGAGACCTTTGCAGCCGGCAAGATCGAGATCACTCAGGCCCTCAAGAAGGTGAGGGACCCTGAAGACATCCTGGTGAAGAGATTTCTCAAGGAGGTCAACTTTAAAGGGCTCGAACCGCTTCCTCTTATCGACCCGGACAGGAAGATTGTTCAGAAAAAAGAACCGCTCGGAAATGTCGATGCCTAAACAGATCCGCTTCCTCGTGCGCTTTTTTTTAATGTTCTCATCCTCTACCGCGTTCAAAGCTTCATCCAGATCCAGGGGGGCCTAAACAATAGATCAAGGCGGTTTGTCTTACTTGGAAAATGAAGTTCGGTACAGCAAGCTCAAGAGAAATCATTTGATTGAAGTTCCTGTAAAGTATTCAGCTGCAAACATGTCGGTCCCTGGCTCTCTGAAGCATAGATTTTATCAGTACAGTAGAGCATACTTGGATCCTTGAGTAGCGCACTGAAGTACGTTTTACAGTGAAAAACCATAATTAATCATAGGTAATCATGAGTAATCCCAGAGTCATTTCCCCCATGGGCTGGGGAAGCGGTGCATATGTAATTCATAAAGAATTGGAATCGTATATCCCAAACTATCGTGTTAAGGCATATAATCCATATTGGACAATGTTTCCTTTTGCACTGCAAAAAGTCGCTCCAATAAAAGGAGCTGATCTTATCCACACAACTTCTGATTATGGCATATTTTTTCATGTGGGAAATATCCCTCTTGTTCTAACAATTCACGGTTATACCCTTGATCCCTGGATTCGCTCTTACAGCACATGGGCTCAAAAAATTCATTGCGCAACAGATCTTCGATTGTTTACCATGATGTCGCTCAAGAAAGCAGCTGTGGTAACTGCAGTTAGTCATTATATCGCTCGCCTTGCACAAGAAGACCTCCGAATGGTCCTCCCGATTAAGGTAATCTATAATGGAGTAGACACTAAAATGTTTTCCCCGGCGAGGTATTCCATGACTCATCAAAATGAGGTGAAAGTCTTCTTCTCCGGGAATCTTAAAGTCCGAAAAGGTTCTCACTGGCTTCCGGGTATTGCAAATAAACTAAATAAAAACATACGAATATTCTACACCCAAGGACTACGAGCTCAAAACATATTGCCTTTATCTCCCAATATCGAGTCCATCGGATCTGTCTCTTTTGAACAGATGCCGGATAGATATCGGCAAATGGATATTCTCCTCATGCCAACGGTTCGAGAAGGTTTCGGCCTCAGCGTCGCAGAAGCTATGGCTTGCGGGCTTCCTGTGGTTGTAAGCGATTGTTCCTCGCTTCCGGAATTGATAGATCATGGTAAGGGCGGATATTTATGCCCGGTGGGGAATGTCGATATGTTTGCAGAAAAAATCAACTTCCTGGCTGAAAACCCTGACCTGAGAAAACAGATGGGGGAGTACAACCGGGCAAAAGTTGAAATGATGTTCAGCCTTGATCAGATGATTGAAAATTATAAGAAACTGTTTGAAGAAACACTTGATACATGGAAAAAATAGCCTACCCCATTACATCTGCCATTAATTTTCTATTTTCTTATAAATGATCATGCCTCAGACCTGTGCTATAGTTTTGAATTATTTCGGTGCGGAAAAAACAGAGAAATGTCTCCAATCTCTTTTCGACCAGGCTGTCGATACGATTTACCTTGTAGATAATTCAGCATCAGAAGCCGAAACTCATAAACTCACAGGATTGGTTGAAGAGTTCTCATGCAATGCCACTTCCGCAGTTAGACTCATCTTCAATGACGAAAACCTGGGCTTTGGAAAGGCAATGAATCGAGCACTCCGGCTTGATATCGAAAACAATGGCGGCCATGAATATTATATCCTCTTCAATAACGATGCAGAAGCCACACCGGACATGGTAAACGGGCTTCTAGCCGGATTGCAGCAGGGGGATGACATATCATTGATCGCACCCCGTATATTATCAGTTCATGGAGAAAGCAGTTGCTGGTGGTATAATAAAATCTTCGGAATGACCTCATTAAAGAAAAAACCCCTCAGCTTTCCCTATCTATCCGGATGCTGCCTTCTTTTCAGGAGAAGCCTGGTGGAAAATGAGCCATTATTTGATGAAGACTTCTTTATGTATGGAGAAGATGTTTATCTGAGCTGGAGAATACAAAAAACAGGCAAAGCAATAACTTGTACCGATGATGTAACAATCATACATGAAGGGACAGGATCATCGAATCACGGTGACCTCTTCTATGAATATCATGTAGCACGAGGTCATATATTATTGGCCCTTAAGACATGTGAACATCACTATGATCTTCCATTGTTCATGTTGGGAAGGATTCTCTATTTATCAACCCGTGCACTCATACGATCATTGAGATACTTCAATCTCACCCCATTTGTTGCGCTCGTCTTATGCTGGTTTCCCTTAAAGATCAGACACAACTGCAAATAATGTCAATGAACATCATGGCTTACTAATAAGTTCAGAAGAAAGAGGAGGTGTCATGAAAGGCATTATTCTCGCCGGGGGTTCAGGTACGCGCCTCTACCCGATAACCAAGGTGATCAGCAAACAGCTTTTACCTATATTCGATAAACCGATGATATACTACCCCCTCTCAGTGCTGATGCTGGCAGGGATTCGGGACATTCTCATAATTTCAACCCCGGCCGACCTTCCACGATTTGAAGAATTGCTGGGTGATGGCTCTCAGTGGGGGATATCATTTTCCTATGAAGAACAGCCTAAACCGGAGGGAATCGCACAGGCATTTATTTTAGGCCGTAATTTTGTCAGGAAAGACAATGTCTGCCTGGTGCTTGGCGACAATATCTTCTATGGCAGTGGTTTGTATAATAAGCTTCAAAGCGCCGGTTCCTTGAAAAAAGGGTGTCTGGTCTTTGGGTATTGGGTGAATGATCCCGAACGCTATGGTGTCGTTAGCTTCGATGAATCAGGTAATCCCATCGAGATCGTTGAAAAACCTGCCAGCCCGAAATCAAACTGGGCCGTAACAGGACTGTACTTCTATGACAATCAAGTCCTGGACATTGCAAAAAACCTCAAACCGTCCAAGCGGGGAGAGCTTGAGATAACCGACGTAAACAGGGCCTACCTCCAGATGGGCGAATTACGGGTTGAAAAGCTGGGAAGAGGATATGCATGGCTGGATACGGGCACTCATGAATCACTTCTCGAAGCGAGCATGTTCATTGAAACTATCGAGAGAAGGCAAGGCCTGAAGATAGCCTGCGTAGAGGAGATTGCATATCTTCTTGGGTATATAAACACCGAAAAGCTGTTGAAGATTGCCGAATCGATGAAGAACACCGGATACGGACAGTATCTGAGGAATCTCATCAAATATTGATAAACCTGTTTCCACTGCATCCCGGGAGTTTCAAAAAAATAGCAACCACTTCACCTGTTCCTAGGTGAAGAGTTAACAACTATGAAAGTCTGCATCCTCACAACCTCATTCCCCCTCAAAAATGGCGACCTTTCCGGCATTTTCATGCCTGAACATCCACAGCTTTAGTAAAAACATTTTCTAAGATAGTTGGTGGCAGGTCTTTCAATGAGAATATATAAGACCATGCCTGCAATTACTGTTACAAATAGGGAAAAAATAATAAAGGGAATTGAAAGGCCGACAGGATCAATAGATAGTTTTTTAGTCAATGTACCACAAGCCGGTACGGTGAAAACCTGTACTAAATAAAGAGAATAAGATAAATTACCCATGTATTGGAGTAAAGTTACATTGAGAAGTTCTTTCGGGCTTAAAACAACTCCGCAGAAAATGAGTGTCATAGGCATGCCATAGCTGTACAACCGAGGCATACCTTGCAACAAATAACATAAGAATATGCCTGATACTATCATCCCTGCTGCTACCGTAAAGTTGATCCGAATATTCTTTTGATAGAGGGAATAAATAAATAAACCCATGCCAAACTCTAAAAGCAGTTCTGAAGTTATCAACTCAAATGCGGGATACCTTTTATAATAAGGAAAATACAGGCCGATTAAGTAGGAACATACGAATACAAATATTAACCAGTTTACCTTTGACTTACCGACTATCGCAAGTGTGATAGTGAATACTACATAAAAATACATTAAATATACAAGGGTCCAACCAATACTTATTACCGGGCGACGTAATTGGGGCAAGAAAAGATATGAATATAGACTATGCCAGAAATCAAACTTATAGGTTTGAAAGATATGAGGGGAAAAAAGTAAAAGTCCAATGAAAAGGGATGTAGTAAACCAGTAGAGAGGAACAATCCGGATGAATCTATGTATCAGGAATCTCCAGGCACTGTTTGAAGAGTTTGATTTTATTGAAAGCGGTATGACAAATCCGCTTATCAGGTAAAAGAGATCCACTCCACTATCAAACAAGTGAAATGGATTGTAATGTGCTCCAGGAGATATCTCAGCAAGTTTTGCCCCGCAGTGGAAAAGGACAACACTGATAGCAGCAATTGCACGAAGTGATTGAATACTTTTGATCACCTGAGGCGCCCCTCTTTTCAATAACCCAAGCTTACTTTACTATAATAAATATAAAGATATCATACAATATAGAGCAGCATATATCCACCAGATAAGGAGACCTTTACACAACCTGCTCCTTCCATGAGTAAGTTACTATAGGAGTTAATAATATTGGATAACTATACAAAAATTACCAGGAATTGGCTCGATAGAGAATTCAGACGTGCCAGTAAAGAAGGTATTTACTTTGCGTATCAGCCCATCTATGGCCTTAGGGGAGGGCACAGCCTGCCTGGAGTGACTAAAAGATATTGTATAACATATCAAATAATGAAGGCTTTGGGTCATCTACAATTTAATTCACTATTGGATGTCGGGGGGCTCGAAGGATACACTGCAGCACTTGCTCGATCAACATTTAATGTAAATGTAAGGAGCTGTGACTTATCAAGAATAGCATGTAAAAGAGCAAAAGATATCTTCAATGTAAATAGTGAACAAGTGGATATCCATCAATTACCCTATAAAGATAATGAATTCGATGTTGTCTTATGCA
>JBEKLI010000010.1:0-12297 GCA_050010275.1 Desulfomonilia bacterium
GCAGCAGCATTTACAGCAGTGACAGATGACCGTGGGATTCCTTTTGGTGTTTTCAGCACAGAGAACTAGCCCGAGTTCTCTTGAGCGGGCAAAATTCTCCAGCATCTCTGACTTGGACACTTCCCTGGCCATGTTATGTCTGATGGTATAGTCTGCACCAATACCTAAAGTGCTGCAGTTATTTAGAGGAGTATCACATTCTTTTTCGTGGTTATGAAATTTCTCATTTCTGCAGGAACAGAGACCGAGACCAAGTCTATGGGAATTTTCTATGAGCGATGAGGCCTTTTCATAATCCATGAATTCGATGTATTCGCTCGGCCGTACAGTTTCTTCAACAGGGATCACTCTCAATATTGCCACCTGTTCACCCTTTGAGAAATTAGCTGGGTAAAACTCATGGAAGTATTCCTGAAACAGTTTTGCGCATTCCTTCTTGTCATGATTGTTCCCGGTTCTCATCATGGTAAACTCGAATATCCCGATGAGCAGGGGAGACGGCATGTAGTAATACTGGCCACCATTCTCATTATACAGATCCAACACCAAACCTTTGCTGCACATCATATCCAGTATGGTTTGCAACCGTGTCTTTTCCATCTTGGCTATCCCGGAAATTCTCTCGAGTGATGAGAGGGTATAAGGCATCTTGATCAGCAGTTCTGCCTCTTCAGTGGTATACACCTTTTTAAGGATGCTCAGTAATGTCTCATTCCAGGGTGCTCTCACGGTCAGGTTATCGATCTTTTCTCCCAGTCTGCGATAAACATCTCCTTCATTTCTTCTGATCATATGGTCACTCCTTATTGATCGAGGCGCTGCGCCTTCATTACATTCTCCATAAAAAATTCCACCTGGTTCATCATACCGTCCTGGGAGACGATGCGGGGGTCGAGCAGGTCGTAATCGAGGATGAGCAGGGGTATCTTCATTCCGCGGCACTTCTCCCTCAGGATGCCGTTCATTGCCTGCCCGCTCTTACAGCCCACGTGGTTTGCCACCCACACCATATCGAGATCGAACTGTCTGTACATGCGGAAGATATCATCCAGGTAGTTCTCCGCAGGCCCTCTGGTGTGACGTACCATGGGCCCCTGCATGATGGTGTTGGCCAGGCCGCGGAGCATGGTATCAGGTGTCGAGGTGTCTATGGGGGCGTGGTGGTGATAGGTCATGCTGTCGTTGATGAGGGTCACGCCATAGGCACGCTCCGTCTTGTTGAAGATGTCGATGAAATGGGGGAAGGGCGGGTTCCAGAGAACAGCCCTGTACCTCTCGTTTTTTGTGGCGGGAATCCCTGCAGCGAGGTTTTTCCGTGCCATGGCAACCAGAGATTCGAAGTGTTTTATGGATAGCTTGTACCCCGCAAAAAGATTGAAATGCCACATATGGCTCAGGAACACGGCTTCAGCGGCCAGCGGGGCGGGTTTCATCCGAATCATGTCCCACAGCTCGAGCTCAAGCTCCAGCATGCGGTTGCGTCCTTCGCAGATTTCCTTCAGGCGGTCCCAGTCCATGCGGCCGGGTGTGTGCTCCTCGAGCCATGCGATCATGCCCTTGAGATCGTCGGCAAAGAGCTTATCCGCCCTTTCGTTGTAGAAATTAGACGGGACATCGAGGCGATAGATGGGTGTGCCATGCTCCCTGTGTATGAGGGAATAGGAGGCCATGCCGGCGTCGCAGGGCATATTGGAGCTCACCATGGCAATGCCTTTGGGCATATGACCCTTGAGGACCATGCCCACGGTGGCCTTTGGCAGGCTGCAGGCATCGGGATTGATCCCGGCGTTTTCCGCCTCGTCTATATATTTCAGGTCGCTCTGTGCTGCCAATATGGGCAGGAGTATCCCCATGGCCTCCAGCAGCCAGACCTTCAGGCCCATGGCACGGGCGATGTCCGGCGGCACCATCTCCTCGTTTATGATCAGGAGGTCCGGATGGTAGAACACATCCTCCAGGTTCTCTGCGAGCGTGAAAGCGATCGTGTATATGGTCATGCAGATGGACTTGAGGTATAAACCGCTCCGCCCCCTGGAAAGACGGCGCATCAGGCCGGTCACCCTGAGGAGATGCAGTATCCAGGGATAGCCTACAAGCACCCGGATGATACCGATGGGACCGCGCTTGAAAAGAAGCCTGATGACGAACTTCAGGATAACTGCCCATATGAGGGCCCAGTATCTTGCATAGATCAATGAGTCTTTGAGGTTTTTCGATTCAAGGATATATCCGGCCAGGGAGTTCTGGAGAAAGCCCTTCACCTGGCCCGGCAGCCTCATAAACAGAGACTTTGCGTTTGCGGCACTCACGGTCATTTCAATCCTCCCGTCTGCACATCATTTCCCCATGCTCTCGATGAAGGCCTGGACCCGGGTCCGTAGCTGGCCTTCCGAGCCCATACGGTACTCCCGCTCAAGCTTCAGCACGGGTATCCCCTCTTTCCGCAAGGCGCTGACCAGCGGCATCGAATCAATGCCCCAGAGGTCGCAGAACTTGATGATCTCGATGACAACGCCGTCCACGTTGTATTCCTTTGCGGTCTCGATGATGGTCGTAAGCCTCCGGTCGAAATCCTCCATCATCCGCGGGCACAGGGTCTTTTTGAAGGAGTGTTCGGCCAGGGTCCTGATGGGGTCGCCACTCATCTCTATGGGCTTGAGTCCGGGAATGAAACCGGTGCAGAGACGGTCTGCCACCACAAGCCCGCCCTGCGACTCGATGACATGGATGAATTCAGGATCATGAAGGTGCCCGCCCACCATCAGTAACCGGGCCCGGTAATTCTTAATGCCATCGCGCTTTTCGATCTCTGTGCGGAAATCGAGGATTGTGGGGAGGATGAGGTCCTTGGGTGACGCCAGGGAGGTCATGAGCAGGGCGTGGAATTCGGTGCCGGTGATGGGCGGGTCCGGTCTTTTCCTCAGATCACCGATGGATTGAATGACTTCAGCAAAATTGTTCCACTCGGAAATGGCCTTCATGAGGGAGCCATCGCTCATGTCAACGCCGAAGTGTAAGGAGAGCCTGTCTGCGAGCATCCTGAGCTCCTCGGCCAGCCAGACAGTAGTGACCTCGTTCACCTTACGGGGCACATCGAGGATATGTGAGAATGCCGGTTTTTTGAGGTACTCGAGGTTGTCATAGAGCCGCTGCATGTGCGCGCACGAAGGTACGAAGACCCATCCCTGTATCAGGTCGAAACGGTCATCCATGGCGAATTCGAGGAGGCTGCGCGCATAGGAGCAGATGAAGTTGGAAAGATAGTTGTCTGCTATTTCAGTGCCTGCAATCCCTGGGGCACGCAGGCGCACCGGGAATAGCCTGTCCGCCATGAGGAGGGCCTCGGGCACGAACGAGCAGGAATATCCGATGGGTATGCGGCCGTCAGCCGAGGCCTGTTCGACCAGGCTGTTCTGTGGGTTTTCAAGAAGCCCTTCGAATACGCGCATCGTCTTGCCCTTTGTCGTCATAACACTTCCCCCGGCGCTATGGAGTTTCTCCGGCATTCATAAAAGAATGCCTCTAACAATTTTGTTATGAGAAGTACCCATACAATTATCCTCGTAATCATTTCATCCTTGGGCATTTCAATAGATACGCTCCATTGCCGGGTGTGCCTGTATCACGGCAGCACCTTCATTTTTGTGAGGACATGTGCAATCACTGCCAGGGTCGGTGAGGTGTCGGGGATCTCGGTGAGTGACGTTCCCTTGAAATCAAAGTCCCTGATGGTTTCGTCTTCCAAGATCCACCCATAGATATCAAGGTCCGTCCTGCCCCTGATGTCATCCACCTCGGCTTGGCACCTCACTCTATTGAGAATGAGCCCCATGCTGTGGAAGTCAACCGCCTTCTTCTCGTTCGCAACAAGGGCTATGGTGTCGGCCACACAGACGCCTTTTGCCGAGGTGTCCGAGACCAGGACCAGGTGGTCTACTGTCTTCATGACCCGCCTGTTGATCTGCTCGATACCGGCCTCGCCGTCGATGAGCACGATGTCGAACTTCCCTGCCAGATCGCCGATGATGTCCCTGAGGAGGTTGTTCACCTTGCAGAAGCATCCTTCGTCCTCAGGCCTGCCGATGGCCAGCAGGGCATATCCGTCACGCTCCTCAATGGCATCGAACACCTCATAGTCCAGGAGTTTCAGTGTCTCCTTATTTCCCTGGGATTCACCCTTTTGAATTCTTGTAATCAGCCCCTTCCTGATGTCATCTACGGTCTTCTTCACCGTTATGCCCAGGGCTGTTGCAAGACCAACAGCCGGGTCAGCGTCTATGGCCAGGATCTTCCAGTCATTCCTTTCTGAGAGCAGCTTCACCATGAGGGCAGAGACGGAGGTCTTGCCCACACCGCCCTTGCCGCACAGTGCCAAGATTTTCGTGTCAGCCATGCAGTGCCCTTTTTGTTTTTCCCAGGAGCTTATCCCTCATGCCCTTAAGCCCTTCGGCTTCATCACAGACATCCTGATAATCACAGCTCTCGCATTCGAAATCCATCTCCGAGGCCATCTTGTTCATGGCCGCGATAATCTTCTCTGCAGGGGCGGTGATCTCCTTGATCCTGCTCACATCATCCGTGCTGGAGGTGAAGAAGATCACCTCGACGGCCTTCACATAGGGCAAATCTTTGAACAGGCTCATGAGGGCCGAGCCCAGGACCTGTGCGGAAAATCCCTGCAAGAGGACATCGCGGCCGATCCTGCACCATTCCCTCATGTACTGGGACACAGCCCTCATCATGAACCCCTTGAGGTCAAGGTCGTATCTCAGGAAATCCATTTCCTTATGCCTGTCATAGGCATTGTCTTCACTAAAGCCTTCCACCCCAGCCATGACCACCTTGCCGAAGGGGAGGCTATCGCCCATGCTTTCCGGAAAATCAGGGCCCACCAGGGTTATCCTGCCATCTGCAATGCATGGGAGGTTCTCTGTCCATAGCAGGCAGGATACTGACTCCCTTTCCGGGCTGCCCAGCTCGAGCCCCATGTGCTCTTTCAGGACGATGTTCATGCCGTGGCCGCCCGGCCATGGTTTTTTATCATCAGCAGGCCAGGACCTCTTGTGAGGCTGCTCATCGAGAAAAGAATGCAGTGAGGTTATTATTTTTTCAAAGAGTTCCATATCTCATGCCGTCCGTACCTTACCGTTCCCGTCTGCAGCCTGGCGGGCGATGAGCGCTGCGCCCAGGGCGCCGATGATCTGCGGGTCGGTCGTCATCTTTCTGAGCTTCACGCCGAGGGCCTCCTCAAGGGCCTGGAACATGCCGGTGTTCTTTGCCACCCCTCCGGTCATGGTGATCTCGCTGTCCAGCTCTATGCCCCTGGCCAGTGCCGCCACCCGGTGGGCCAGAGACTTGTGCAGACCGCTGACGATCTCCGGCAGTTCCTTGCCCGCATTGATCAGTGAGATGATCTCGGTTTCTGCAAAGACCACGCACTGGTTTGATATGGACAACGGGGTTTTCGCCCGGGAGGAGATCTGCCCCATGTCTTCGAGAGCAATGCCCATGGCACCGGCCATGATCTCCAGGAACCTGCCGGTGCCGGACGCGCACCGGTCGTTGTACGCGAAGCGGATGACATTGCCCGCATCGTCCAGCCTGATGGCCTTGGCATCCTGGCCGCCGATGTCGATCACCATGTGCACCTCAGGCATGAGCCACTGGGCGCCTTTGCCGTGGCATATGATCTCCGATTCCACAAAATCGGCAAAAGGAATGGAGTTCCTGCCGTAGCCCGTGCCCACGCAGTATGCGATGTCTTTCAGAGAAAGCCCTGCCTTCTCGAGGGCACTATCCATCACCTCCCGGGCCGACTCCTCGGGTTCGGGTTTTGCGAATATCACATGCGAGGCCAGCACATCGTGGTTCTTCATGATGAGGGCCTTGGCACTTAATGACCCGACGTCGCATCCCGCAATAAACATCACTTTCCCCCCATCTTCTCTTTGGCGAACACCGCAGCCCCAAGTGCGCCCATGACCTGAGGGTCAAGCTTAAGCCTACGCATGGGCACACCCAGCTGTTTTTCCATGGCCTCGACAACGCCGGCGTTCTTCGCAACACCGCCTGTCATGCACACATCCTTCTCAACACCCACGGACTTGGCCAGGATCGCGACCCTGGCAGCCATTGCCTGGTTGATGCCCGAAGCCAGGTCTGCCTTTGACGTATTCGTGTTCAAATGCATGATGACCTCGGCCTGGGCCCAGGCCGTGCAGGTGGCGGCCAAGGTGATGGGGTTTCTGGCCTGTTCGGATAGCTTGCCCAGATCCTCCAGCTCAAGACCGAGGAGCTTTGCCATGACCTCGAGAAACCTGCCCGTACCGGAGGCGCACTTGTCATTGGTGACGAACCTCACGATGTTCCCTGTCTCGTCGATGCGGATGGCCTTGCAATCCTGCCCGCCGATATCGATGATGGTCCTCACCGACGGCAGCAGCCAGTGTGCGCCCTTGGCATGGCAGGCAATCTCGGAGACGGCCTTGCCCACAAAGGGGATCCGCTCCCTGCCGTAGCCCGTTCCCACACAGAACCCGATGTCCTTCATGGTGAGCCCTGCGGTGTTCATTGCCATATCCATGACTACAGAAGCGGATTTTTCAGGATTGAAGGATGAACGGATCAGCGCATGGCTGATGACCCTGGTGTTGTTGAGGATGACTGCCTTGGTGGTCAGCGATCCGACGTCACAGCCTGCCACGATCATGACAGAATCCCCCTTACGTGCATGAACTCGCTGATCTTGTCCACACAGTGCTCCCAGGAGGCGACCCGGTCATCAAAGGCATCGGCAAAGAGCAGCATGGTGGGCAGGCCTTCACGCTCGCAATCGCGCTGGATCAGCTTGTTGGCGCCCCAGCTGTTGCGGCATCCCATACTCCCCACATAGACCAGGAAGTCGGGCTTCATAATCTTGGACATGAAGAGGAGATCGTCCCGCCACATCCCCTTTGCGTCATACGGCCCCCTGAGCTGCTTGACCATGGGCATACGTGAGTTGATATCTGCGAGTGAGTCGATCATGGTGTCAAGGTTCGTAGTGTCTATGTGGTAGGTCTCGTCCTCGCGGCCTTCTGCATAGTTGATGCCGTCGTGCCAGAAGCTGAATATGAGCGTGGGCAGGAGGCTGATATCTTGGGAGTCGATCCATTCCCAGAACCGGGCATCCGTGGTGTAGTGGTCGATGTAGCACATCAGGAGCCGTGCACGTTCCTTTTTCGAGCTCGTGCCGGCAAACCCTTGTGCTGCATTTTTACGAACAACCTTGAGCATGGATTCCAGCACGGCGGTGTATGATTTTCTGCCCGGCATGCTAAGCCTTCCGGCGTACATGAACAGGGTGAAGATGGGCGGGACCGGGCATGGCATGAGCCTCATGAGGTCATAGAGTTCGATTGCGAGCTCATCCTGGCGCTTCTGCTCTACAAGGAGATCCCGGAGTTTGTCCTCGTTCAGGCGTGAGCCTGACTGCTCCTCGATAAAGGAGATCAGGGCCTTGTAGTCCTTCCGGTGATAGTCGTCGATCCTCTCACCCGTGAGCTTTGAGGGGAAGTTGAGCTGGAACATGGGGAGGTCAAGATAGGATGAGAGAAACTGGACCGCATTGGCATTGGTGTCGCAGATGCCGGGCGATCCGCAGACGAGAAAATCGGGTTTCTCGGCAAGGCCTGCCAGGTATGCCCCGAACGACCCGCGCTGGGCCGAGCAGGAGGTCTCGGTAAACCCCACCTCGCAGCAATAGTCCATGTACTCTGCCGTACCTTTCCTCAAAACAAGGGTCCCGAATACGGTCATGATCTCGGCCCAGGCAGGCACTACATTGTCAAAGGCGAAGAACAGGTGTTTCGCCGAGACAAAGGTGCCGAGGCACAGCTTTTTCCCCTGCTCATGGGCCGTCATGACGTCGGTGAGGTATTCTGCTGCCATCTTCATGAAAAGCACGCCAGGATCTCCATGCCGTAACATCGCGCCCATGACGTTCTTGAAGTTCGGTATGACCCCTTTCAGGCTTTCATACTCCTTCTGGGTTCCATCAAGTGCAGTTGCGGCGGCACTGATTGTGGTCCAGAGCATCCAGTCATAGTTATACTCGCGCGTTTCCTTCTTCATAATATTTCCCTCCTCAGACCCCCGACATACTTAAGTGTGCCCCGGACTTTATCCGCTGGATATACAGTTTGGAACGGTCCTTTAAGACCGTGAGGTCAGTCTTGCGCACGATGTATTCCAGAGTCATAACTGCTGATGCAGGGAAGAGGGTAAGCGCATCGATGGCCCTCTGCCTCTCGGCAAGCATCCTTGAGTCGTCCAGGGCGATGTCGCGTAACACCTCTATGGCTATTGTTTCTCTGTCTATCTGGCACATAAAAAACCTCCTTATGAAATTCTCTCCATGAAGGCATCGAGGCGCATCCTGACCCTGCCCGTCTCCACCAGGGGGCCGTACTCCCTCTCGAGGCGTAAGCATGGGATCCCTGCCGCCTCGAGGTCCCGCTCAAGCACCCCGTTCTCAGAGCCGTGGAGGTCGCAGAAACGCACGTTCTGGAGGATCACGCCGTCCACCGAGGCCTTGTTCACAAGGTCCATTATGTAGGAGCGCCGGTCCTTGTAGTAGCCGAGCATGCGGGGGCAGACGCTGTTGCTCAGGTAGTGCGATGCAAGGGTATGGACCGGGTCTGCCTTTTCGTCCACCAGGTTTGCATAGGTGCGTGACCCGAAGCATACGGTGTCTGCCACAACAATAGCTCCACCATCCTCGATCAGCCTGATGAAATCCACGTCGTCGTTCGCGCTCCCGATGAGCATGAGGCGCTTCTTATGGTCTGATACGAATGGCGATCTCTCCAGGCCTGCAATGATATCTGTGAGCATGGTTCCCCACTCTTCACGCGGCATGGCATGTCCGGCAATAAGGATGGCCATGGCATCCGAACCCGTGATGGGCACATCGTTACGGTATCTGAGCTCGTCGAGTTTCTTCAGAAGAACCCTGCCCTGGTTGTAGACCTTGATGGATTTCTTCAAGGCCTTGTCCGTAATATCAACCTTGAAATGCCTTTCAAGTGTGGCGATCATGTGTTTGAGCTCTTGTGCGTAAAATTCAATGCTGTAGTCCACTGACTTGTGGGGAACGGAGAAGAATTCATAGTACCCAGGCAGGGTGCCGGGGTAGTCTTCGCTCGCCTTTCTCCAGCACTCCTCGAGCCTGCGCATGGAGTCGCAGCCGTTACTGATGATGGCACCGTCTAAAAACGTGTACGAACCCTGTCCTGCAAGCTGCAGCATGCACTTGGGCAGGCTGCAGTTCACCGGGCCGAAGTATGAGTCGCCGATGGAGACCGACGTGGTTCCTACACCCCGTAATCTGAACGGCAGCAGTCCTGCGGCATGGAGGATCTCTTCGGGTATGAAGGTGCACGAGTAGCCTACGACCTTGCCCTTGCCCTTCTTCCACTTCTCCACAAATTCGTTGTCCAGGGTGGTTGCAACTTTTTTGAGTTTTTCTATCATTTCCTACCCCCTGCTGCCTGCGGCCAGGGCTGTTTTTAAGGAAGCCATGGCCTCCTTGTGTTCCGGACTCGCAAAGCCGTCATCAGGGCTTATGAGCTCGCTGAAGCCTTTGATGATGAAAGGCATCATTTCAACAGCCAGCGGCTTGATGGCATTAACCAGATCCGGGATCAGCCATCTAGCCGTTTTCCTGACCTCTTCAGGGCTCACGGAGTCCACAACACCGCTCAAGGCATTGCTTAGAATGTCCGGTTTGACTTCATGGATACGGTTGGCGACCCTGCATGCGGTGTTCACGAGCCCGGCGATCTCGTAGGTGTCAAGGTCCGACATGCCCTCGGAAACGGCGGACTTCAGGCCGACGGGATCGATCTGTTCTATGATGCCCAGTCTACGGGTTCTTGCCTTGATGTCCGAGGTCTTCACCAGCCCCATTGATGCCAGGTAGGATAAGGTGATATCGGGGTTGTCGGAGAGTGCATCTGCCATAGCGTTTGCCATGGCCTCCCTGTCTTCGGCGAATATGATGCGGATCTTTTTTACCAGCTCCGGGTCCATCTCGGGTAAGCAATCATGGAGCAGGTCCGTGAGGTAGATCTGGAATAGGGGCTTTCCGCCCTTGCCGAGCAGGAGGCTCCCGGTGTGGACCCTCCTGATGACCTCGCGGACGGCATTGATGAGCTTCGCAGTATTCGCACCGTTGATGCCCCTTACCATAGAGAGCATGATGTCTGCGAGCAGGTCGGGACCTATTTTCTCCTCAATGGGGATCAGGATCTCACGCGAGGCCTTTATGAAGGTGTTCATGAGCGGTATGATGGTTGCCACCAGGGTCCCGACCTTTGCCGGGTATTTCCAGAGCTGCTCATTGAAGGCTTCAATAGTCTTGATAACACATGGCCCGGAACCCTCGACCATCTCCCTGATCTCGCCGAAGTCGGTATTATTCAGGAAGTTGTGTATGGTATCCCCTCGCGCCCTGGCATGGCAAAGCGGGTCAGCCGCATGATCGGTATTGATCTTTTTCGCCCATGCGGTCAGGAACCTTCCGACATCGGCCGATATGCCCGTGCCGTTCCAATTCTTACCGGGCTGTAACACCTTTGATATTATCCAATTGACAGGGGAGGCAATCTTGCCCCTGAAACCGCCCTTTTTTGCCCATTCATCGATCAATTCCTTGACAACCGCAGAAAGAAAGGTCCTCGTGCCGGTTGCACGGATAGTCTCCCCGATGATCTTTGCCGAGAGCCGGGCAAGTTGGTTCTGATTGTCTAAAGTATTCATCCTTAAAACCTCCGCTTCATCTATTTCAGTTCTCCAAGCGCCTTTCTGCCTGCTTCGGTGAGGTGCGATTCGAACATCAGGTTGCTCATGGAGGTAAGGGTCTGAATCGCCTCTTCCCGGGTGAACTTCTTTTCCATGAGGTAGCTGTGTCCGAGGTGCATGGCCATGCCCACTACGGAATAGGCCAGGGTATAGGAGTTCACCCCTTCAATGACACCGACATCCAGCCATTTCTGGATATCCTCAGCCAGGTCCTGGGCGAGATCGCTGTAGTAGCTCCACACATTGTCATCGAATTCCTCATCCACACCGAAGCTTCCCCTGAGCAGGATGAGGAACTGCTGCTGGTGGCTGTCAATGTAATCGAAATAGGCGGAGTAAGTCTCGTTCAGTTTGGACAGCCTGTCAGTCTGGTCCCAGATATTCACCGGGTTTCTGACCTCCTTGATCCGGGCCCTGAACGTACTAAAATTATGCCTGGTAAGCTGGGCGAAAAGATCGCGCTTATCCTTGAAATAATTGTAGAACGTGCCGGCGGACATGCCCACCGCTTTGACGATATCCATGATCTGGGTGTTGTGGTAGCCGTATTGGCTGAACAACTCCTCAGCTGCCTCTATGATCATCTCTCGAATGTATTGTCTCTTTTTTTCAGCAAGTCTGGGCATATCATTATGTCCCTTTATGATGTAGGAGCGCCTTGAGGCGCGATCGGTAAAGGTCGCGGCTTAAAGCCGCTCCTACATTTTTCCGAATCGTTTCTTTACCCTGTTCCGTACGAGATTCCATACCCACAAGGTGAGGTGCCACTTCTGGTCAAGGAATGCCCCGGCAAGGGTATGGGTGGCTTTGCCGACCTCCCGGGCATCAATGTTACTCAGCGTCCTTGCGATGAATGTGCTGAAGGCCTGTGGATTGTTTTGAGTTACCGTGTTTACGAACCTTGCAAGACCGTTGATGGCCCCTGCCTTGATCTCGGGGCCTGAAGAGAGCAGGAATCCTGTGGCAGCCTGCCTCAGTTCCGGTGAGGCCTTCCACAGGGAAGTAGCCAGTTCCGTCCATGCCTTGCCGCACTGTCTAAGGGCATCCTTGTCGATGTCGTCATATAGGCTTGTAAGGAATGCCTTCAGCATCTCAGGGGGATACTTGACCTTGAGCTGGATGGCGAGCTCGGTGGATGCACTGATCAGGGTATTGATGAGCACGGGTAGGCTGCTTATGAGGCCGAAGAAGACCTCGGGATCCTGACCGAGAAGGGTTTTCACCATCTGACTGCCGGTTTTGGGATTCATCTCGTTCAGGTTCACCCGGAGTATGTCCTTAACCAGGGGAGATCGAATGAGCTCTCTCAAGATGCCTGACCTGTCCCTGGTGGATGATTCCATATGCATCATAAACCCTCCTTATCCTGGACAGACTTTTCATCGATGGCCTTTAAGGCAGTCTGGAAGACAGGCGCCAAATCCTTACCCAGGTCTTTTATTTCCTTGATGAGAC
>JBEKLI010000011.1:0-11709 GCA_050010275.1 Desulfomonilia bacterium
CGCCTAAGGCATCCGATATGGTGGACATCGAGGCGGACAGACTTGACGTGAACACCAAGAACGGTACAGCGATATTCAAAGGCAGAGTGAAGGCTACGAAACCCGATATCACGGTCAAGGGAAATACCCTGACATTGGTCTACGACCAGAAATCACACAAGGTCACCATGTTAACCGCGGAAGGTGATGTGGATATCTTATGGAAAGACAAAGAGGCAACATGTGTCAAGGCGGTGTATGATCTTGTCAGTGATGTAATGGTAATGACGGGTGATGTCGTCATCACCAGAGGCCAGGAGAAAATCATCGGCCAGAAGGTGACACTGGATAAGAAAAACGACACTCAGGTGGTTGAAGGTGCCGGCCGCAGGGTGAAAGTCCGGGTGAATGCCGGAGAGAGTACGGGGATCATGCAATGGGGGAAATGACGCTGAAGGCCGATGGCCTTGAGAAGAGCTTTGGGAAGGTGCACGTCATCAGAGGCCTCTCCATTGACTGCAACAAAGGCGAGATCATCGGACTACTCGGCCCGAACGGAGCGGGGAAGACCACGACATTCTATATGATCGTGGGTCTCATCCGCCCGGACAAGGGCAAGGTATTTCTCGGAACTGACGACATCACCGGCATCGATCTCGCAGGTCGTGCCATGCGAGGCATCGGCTACCTGCCCCAAGAGCCTTCTGTATTCAGGGGCCTGAGCGTGGAAGACAACATCTCTGTCCCCTTGGAGGCCAGGGGGTTGAAGGGCTCTGAGCTGAAACAGAACCGTGATGAGATCGTGGCAAGTTTCGGTCTTGATCAAGTGCGTACCCAAAAAGGCGTCTCTCTCTCCGGAGGTGAGAGGCGCCGGGTGGAGATCGCCAGGGCCATGGCGCTGAGCCCCGCATACATGCTCCTGGATGAGCCTTTTGCAGGGATTGACCCCATCACGGTCAATGACATTCAGGATATGATAGTAAACTTGAAAAAATTGGGAATTGGTGTCATTATTACGGATCATAATGTAAAAGAAACCCTGAAGATATGTGACAGGGCATATATTATCCATCAGGGTCTTGTAATTGAGGAAGGAACCCCGGAACAGGTTGTGGCGAATGAGAAGGTTAAGCAGATCTATGTGGGTAAGGACTTTTCTCTCTAGGAGTGGTTAAGGATGGCCTTGGAGCTTAAGCAACATCTCAAGCTGGCGCAGCAGCTCATAATGACGCCACAGCTCCAGCAGGCTATCAAACTCCTGCAGCTTAGCAGGCTCGAGCTGCAGGAATACATCGACAGCGAGCTCGAGCAAAACCCGCTGCTCGATGTGGAAATCGCCCGTGTACGCGAGGACACACCCGAATCCGTCAAGGAGAAGGAACAGCTCAGGCAAAGATGGGATGCCTACCTGGAGACATACGGCCAGGACAATATCCCCTATTATGAAGACGATGAGCGGCCCTCCATCGAATCCACTACCTGCAAACCCGAAGGGCTCATGGACCATCTCCTCTGGCAGTTGAGACTGAATGATTTTACCGACAAAGAACAGGAAGTGGGTCTCTTCATCATTGGCAACCTCGATCATAACGGCTACATGGGGCTTGATGCCGAGGCCATATGCCAGGAAACCGGGTCAACACCCGACATAGTTGAGTCAGTACTTGTCAAGGTTCAGCGGTTCGATCCTCCCGGCATCGCGGCGCGTGATCTGAAGGACTGCCTCAGGATCCAGGCGAGAATACTGGACCTGGAGAACACTTTGGTGTGGAGGATAATCGATTCCCACCTTGAGGACCTCCAGACCAAAAACTACAACAAGATCGCCCAGGAGCTCTCTGCAACCGTGGATGATGTGGCACAGGCAGCCCAGATCATCGTCAACATGGAACCCCGTCCCGCCCGTGATTACTCCGACGATCCCCCCCAGTACATCGTCCCGGATGTATATGTGGTGAAAATGGAGGGGGAGTACATGATCCTGCTCAATGAGGAGGATCTGCCCATGCTCAAGCTCAACAAGGAATACCAGATCATGATGAAGTCGGACAATATGGGCAAGATGGCCAAGGACTACCTCTCCGACTGCTACAAGTCTGCCCAGTGGCTTTTAAAGAGCATCCAGCAGAGGCAAAATACCCTGTGCAAGGTCACAGAGAGCATCGTCAAATTCCAGAAAGATTTTCTCGACCACGGTATCACGAACCTGAAACCATTAGTCCTCAGAGACGTTGCCGACGATGTGGGCATGCATGAATCCACCATCAGCAGGGTTACATCTAACAAATATGTGCATACGACCCAGGGCACATTCGAGCTTAAGTATTTCTTCAACAGCGGTATATCCAAGAGTGACGGAAGCTTTGTCGCCTCCCAGAGCGTTAAGAATGAAATTGAAAATATCATCAAGGTGGAGGATGCCAAACATCCCCTGAGCGACCAGGCCATAGCCCACAAGCTGAAAGGGAAAGGGGTGAGGATAGCACGCAGGACCGTTGCCAAGTACCGTGAGCTGCTTGGTATTCTTCCTTCGAACCGGAGGAAGAAACACTTTTAAATCGTTGTTTAACCACGAGAGGAGAATTTATGCAGACCGACATTACCTTTAAGAACATTGACTCTTCCGATGCCCTGAAAGACTACGCGTTCAAAAGGCTCTCGAAGATGGACAGATACATCGACCGCACCGCTGAAGCGCATGTCGTCCTTTCTGTGGAAAAGCGCAGGCACAAGGCTGATGTCACCCTCACCGCGGACGGCACGGTCATCAACGCCGTAGAGATCACCGAGGACTTGTATGCAGCCATCGACATGGTGATGGATAAGCTTGAAAGGCAGCTCAAGAAGTACAAGGAGAAGCTCCAGGGTAAGAAGACACAGCAGGGTAAGGCCTCAGTGGCTGCAGCTGTAGCTCCGGTAAGCAAAAAGGCAAAACAGCGCCTCATCTATGAGAAGAACTATCCCGTCAGGCCCATGAGTGTTGACGAGGCCGTCATGGAGATGGGCGAAGCACCACAAAACTTTATTATCTTCCAGAACACGGATTCAAAGCAGCTCAACCTTATCTACAAACGCCAGGACGGAGAGCTTGCTTTGGTAGAACCGCAAATCTGAAGATCACTAATCATCTCTAGGCATATTGCGCCGCGCTGTTACGACCTCACTCACGACAGCGCGGTGTTCCTTTTTCTTAAAAATAATGTATAAGAGTATCCATGACAAAGATAGAACATGCCATGCAATTGTTCTCAACCAAACACTCCTGCGCCCAGGCAGTGCTCATGGCCTTTGCCGGGGACTTCGGCATGGACCAGCTTACGGCATCGAAGGTCGCATGTGCATTCGGCGGCGGCATCTCGCACCTGGGTCTCACCTGCGGTGCCGTTACAGGCGCTCTTATGGCTATAGGGCTGAAACACGGCGGCGGGCCCGAGATGAAGGAAGGTACCTATGAGGTCGTGCGGGAGTTCGTTGACCGGTTCACCAGGCTCCACGGCTCCATCAACTGCACCGAGCTTATCGGGTACGACCTGGGCAAACCCGAGCAACTGTCCGAGGCCCGGGAAAAGGCCATCTTTGCCGTCCGGTGCGTTAAATATGTGCAAGATGCGGTAAAAATCCTCGAAGAGCTCGTGTAAGGGAAAAGATCAATCACGGTTTGTTTCCCTTACGGGAGACCGGCGCCGGCCATCTCCACGGAGGTTGTTCATAATCCCGTTGTTTACCGTCTTGTTCCCTAATAATTTCTCTTGAAACTTGAAAACCAAAGGTATATGTGGGCGCCAACTTGTAACAAGCTCTCACATGAAGGAGAAGTTGATGAGAATGTTATTTATAGTCGGCATCCTGGTATACTCCCTCCTGGTCTTTATCTCCTGGACCTAGCCAAGCAGAATTACGGACCCCCTTATCCTTTTACTCAAGCAAAGCGTTTTAAGAATTTCTCTGTGTTGAACTCGCGTATAGTCATGCACTTGTGTGCTTCCCTGCTTCCAGGATAATACAGGCGACCTCTGTTCCGTCGTCTACCGATAGCCTTCGTCCACCTTGACCCATTAATTGAAGGGCCATTGCAGCAATCGTTTCAGGGGAATTATTGCGAAGCGTCACTATCTTTCCCACCCCGTAGTGGTCCAAACGGTGAGCCATCACGTATTCCTGCTCAAAGTGAAAATCCAGGGGAACAGCTATGAAGGGCGTTCCTGTTGCAGCAAGCTCTGCAACCTTCCCGTATCCCGATTGGGTCAAAACGAAATCCGCTGCTGCAAAGTATTTATACAGCTCATCAAGGTATCCATGGTATTGAATCCAATCTTTCCTCCCTGCCTCCGGACTGACCATAACAAAATGGGCATCCGGGTAATCAGATCGCAATAGTTCCAGAACCGACTCTATGTCTGTTACACGTTTATAAGCGCCCCCTTCCGGGCCTACTGTTGCAATGAACAATGATTTATGAACCGGCAATCCGAGTTGTTCGCGCAGCGTTGATTTATCAGGAAGGGTCTCAGGGTCAAAGCCGACAACGGGCCTTACAAAACGGCAGTGGCGCCGCGCCCAGGATCTCCTGTTTGGGAGCAGAAAACCCATCGGCTCGTCAGGGATTTCTTCTGCATATCCAATGTAGATGTAGATATCCGGTCCTAAAAAGCTCATGGTGAACTTGAGATTGTTGTACCAGGCAAAGAGATTATCAAACACGTCAGGCTGCATTGACTTTACACCGATAAAATCCGTGAGGAAAATAAAAGGGGCAGGCTTTTTTGCCCATCTTGAAGCAAATCCGGTGAGGAGCCAGAATGCCTCATCACCGATGATTACATTATATGCCTTGTCTTCCCATGCCTTTTTACTCACAAAAAAATCATGCTTGTGAAGCCTGGTATCAGCCTTTGTATACCTCATCAGGTTGTGTTCGTTTGTTCTGCTATCAAAAACCTGGGCATAGACCTTTCCGCTGCCGGACAAGAGCCCTGAATGATCCAGGACGTTATAACCCCTGATGCGCATGAATTCCCCGCCGGGATCAGGGACAAGCCAGTCGACTTCTACATCTGTCAACCTCTGAAGTCGGTTGAATATTGCAATGTCACGCATGATGTGACCTTTGCCGACTGAACTCACCGCCCACAGGATCCGCATTTCTATTGCCACTTGTATCCCAGGCCGTGGGACGCTTTTAGAAGCAATTTATGGAGTGTCTTTTGTTCCTTTTCACTCAGAGAGGAGATAAAATCTCTGGTGTATGCAATAGCTTCTGAGGCTGTTTCCTGGTATATGGCCTGCCCTTTTTTTGTAAGATTCAACCACCATTTACGCCGGTCATTTTCATCTTGTTTTTTTTCAACCAGCCTTTTCTTGACAAGGCTGTGGACATACTGAGAAATCGTGCCGGGGTTGATGGTCATCAAGTTCGATAATTGACGGGAATTGATCGGTGCCAACTGGCCCAGCACCATGAGCACTGCCCGGTCTGAAAATGCAAGGCCGGTGGGATTCTTTTTTTCATATTTTGCAGCGCGCAAATGGTAGGCGTGTGACATGCTGAACAATGCCTGATTCAATTGCAGGGATTCCTTATCTGAAAGGGGCATAATAGTTTTTTTCCTTTCACAATAATAGTTGCATTCTCTATTTGTATTATAATACAATGGTTGGGTATTGCAACATTATAATGCTGCTGTTCATTTTATTTTTAAAAATGAGGTCGGTCCGCAATAACCGACAATAAAAGGAGTTGTCAATAACATGAAACACCCAAGACTGGTCCTGATCAACCCGGTAAACCCTGCGCGTATTGGTCTCACGGTCAACAAATCTTCCCGGTTTCCCCCCATCGGTTTGGGAATTGTCGCAGCAGTCACACCATCTTCCTGGGAGGTAAACCTGCTTGATGAGAACTGGGAGCCTTTCTCATATCAAGATGCGGATTTAGTGGGCATTACAGCCTTTACCGCCTCCGCCAATCGGGCATATGAAATTGCCTCGATCTATCGACAGCGAAGGGTGCCTGTGGCCATTGGCGGCATCCATGCGTCAATTCGACCCGAAGAAGCCCTTCAATATGTTGATGCTGTCGTCATCGGCGAAGCAGAGGCCGTCTGGCCGAACGTAATATCGGATGTTGAGGCAGGACATCTGCAAAAGATATACAAGGGGGGATGGACCGACCTGTCAGGCGCACCGAACCCGCGACGTGACTTATTTGATCCACGCTATATGTTTGCCTCTGTGCAGACCTCGCGGGGTTGTCCCATGGACTGTGAGTTCTGCTCGGTCACAGCCTTTAATGGGAAGCGATACCGGCGGCGTCACCCTTGGGAAGTACTGGCTGAACTGGAGACTATCCCTGAGAAAAGGATATTCTTTGTGGATGACAATATCATCGGGTACGGCAAAGAGTCACGGGAGCAGGCATTGGCGATCTTCAAGGGTATGGCGGAGCGTAAGTTGAACAAATGGTGGTTCTGCCAGGCCTCGCTTAACTTCGGGGATGATGAGGAAGTGCTTTACTGGGCGAGCCGTGCCGGTTGCAGGATGGTCTTCCTGGGGCTTGAAGCAGAGGATGAGGGTGCCTTGGAAGAGGTTCACAAACAACTCAATATTAAGCGGGGCGTAGATTACTACTCCAAGGCATTCCGTCGCATCAACAAGGCAGGGATTGCTGTTTTAGGGGCCTTCATCTTCGGAATGGATGGTGATACCGCTGATAAACTGCAGCAACGTGCCGACTTTATGATCCGAAGTCAAATAGATGTGATGCAAACCACATTTCTTACGCCACTTGCCGGCACTCGGGTTTTCGACAGGTATTATAAGGAAAATCGGTTGCTCTATACCGACTTCCCCATAGATTGGAATCATTATGACATGACCGAGGTGATCCATCGTCCCGGCAGCATGGAGCCTGAACAGCTTTCCCGAAAAATGATCGAGATCCACCGGCAGATTTACGCTTGGCCAATGTTGTTTCGCAAAGCCGTTTCGACCTTGAAGAATACGCGGAGTTTCACCTCGATGATGTTTGCACTGCTGTCAAATATGAACTACCGTAGAGTAGCCCCTCGGAAATAGAAGAATGATCTCACATGTCATTACCGATTTGGACCCCGATGACGGCCGGTTTCACGACAAAAACGATTTCCCTATTTCCGTTTCCCTTTGGTCAAGGGCAGACGGTAGAACCATTTGCCGAAATCACAATGATTGTCGACCAGAACCTAGGAAACGCTGAACCCGCTGCTGCCGCTCGTTACCGCTTTATTCAATCTGATTGACCACGCTCCAGGCGCTGCCCGGGCTTTATCGATATCCTCATCAAAACTCATTATATTCCTTCTCGCCTTTTTCCATCGATTTAATACGTGTACTTATTAAAGTACATGTTCAACAGGCAATCATGACAAACCAACTTGACTTCAATGATTACCATTGCAAGGATTCAATCAAAAGACTCTTCTGGACTAAATAGCAGGGGTGGGCACATCCCTCCAGGCGGTTGCTTTACTAACCTTCCTCATATTCAGGATTTCTCCTGTCTGGGTATTTATGTCGATGAAGCAGACTGGCACCCGAGTGGTATCAAAAGAGAAGAGTCCCCTTTGCGAGAGATGACCTATCCCGTCATGGTCTACTTCAACAAAGACGATGCGCCTGTAGGGGCAGGCTTCGCATTGGAAGGACTGGGCATTCATAGCAAGGGGGCAATGATGCCTCCTTGCCATGGCAGGATCGACTCCGTGCATCTTTGCCATGACTGCCGATGGAGAACGCCTCAAGTGCTCAAAAGGATTAAGCACCCAGTCCGTAATGAGAGCAAAGGTGTGCTGCTGTTTGTGCAGATGGAACTCATCCCCGGTATCGGCGATCATCCCCTGCATGATGTAGTCCACGGGCATGACGTAGCCGAGATAGTCCTTGTCGGGCTGCAGGAAGGATAGCCGGGCATCGGGATGCCCTCCTGCCGAAATCTCTTGGATAACCTTTTTGCTCAATCCATGGTCTTCAGGAAGGATGGAAACGAGCGTTATATTGTTTCCGGCTTCGAAAGGGAGTGACTGCAAGGTGATCGCCCTGAGGAGAAAGCCAGATCCGATGACGATCAAAGGGATGCCGAGCGTGATAACAGCATACTTAAGGAGACCATGCCCGCTCAATGCGGAAGGAGCGTAAAACCGGGCTTCGACCGCGCGGGGGAGAAACATTCCCGTACGCTCCATATACCCACGATACCCTTCTCCGAAACGGCTGAGCATCCTCCTTTCTTCATCTTTGGCCAGGAAATAGTAGAGAATGAACATTATGGAAAGCATCGCCAGGACAAGGAACCTGGGCCAGAGGATGGTCATCCCAATACCCCACAGACTTAAGCCAAGATATTGCGGGTGCCTGACAACTCCATACAGTCCCTTGTCGGCTACACCCCATTTGAAGATCTTGCCAAGGTAGACCTGGAGAGCGCATATCACGAAGGTCACGGAGCCAAGAACAAAGAGTATCGAGCCCAGTATGCGGATTGTTTTCAGAAACAATGTGGGTGGAAGGATCATATGCGGCAAGAAGAAACTGGTCAGCCACCTGGTTGCCGAATAGCTCTCAATCCAGTGGAGTATTGGATTAAACACCGAGTAAAAGAAGAACGCAAAGGGGCTGATCATGATCATGACTTCAAAGGCCATGATGAAGAAAACGATGATGCCCCCTTGCGCTGCCATGTTCTTGAATCGTTCAAAAAAGCTCCTGCTTCTCATGAGTTCTCCTATTTGAAAGTACGGATAACGACTCTGAGTATCAAACAAAAGCCTGATATTTTATATGATCCAGATCATACGGTTTGTTTATTTAGGGAATAACTTCGGCAATTTTCCAAAATCGAGAATTTCACTCCATCAGCTCTTCGAGCAGAGAGCGGTTTACAATCTCAATGTTCTGCCCGTCGAAGTGCACCAGCCCTTCCATTTCCAGTTCCTTTGTTGTCCGGTAGAAGGTTTCATGAGTCATACCGAGCAGCGTTGCTATGGATTTGCGGTGCACGGGAAGGGTGATGGATGCACTGTTCTGTATTTCGCCAAGGAGTAGTATATAACTGACGATGCGGGCTTTGGGGGATTTCAGGGAAAGCTCTTCAATGCGCTGCCGGAGATGGATGACATTAAGGGAGAGCATGTGAATCCATGCAGCGGCAAACCGATTGTCTCCATGAACTATTTCAAGAAAAGCGGCTTTCCCTGCCAGATAGACCGTGCTGTCTTTCAAGGCTTCCGCATAACAGTGATAGGTATCCGAAAAAAGGCTCGCTTCGGCAAAGGTGCTTCCAGCGTCGACAATCTCGAGCGTTATCTCCTTTCCCTTGGGAGAAACCCTGTAAAGACGGACAGCCCCGCTGAGAACCGCATAAACCCCCCGGGCCGTATCCCCAGGAGAGAAAAGGATCGATCCTTTTTTGACGGAGATTTCCCGTGAAATTGCATCGAGGCGAGCAAGGTGCTCTTTTGGAAAACCGGAAAACATAGGGAGCTTTTCCAACATGGCATGCTTCTCCTGAATCAGACCTGACTGGTCTATTCAAACATGCTGCCAACTGGAAATCAAGAAAAGACGCTCATGATATCACCTTGACAAAGATAAGGATCATGTATATTTATTGGCATATGCCAATAATGGAGTTCAAAGAAAAATGCCCCGTCCGGTAAAATGCAGAAGGATCGGATTTGTCCCAGATGTGCTCTATTTCAAACCGGCAGGCATACCTATGAGGGATCTGGAAGAGATCGGAGTCACTATGGATGAGCTCGAATCCATACGGTTGGCCGATCTCGAAGGATTGTACCAGGAAGATGCTGCCGGAAACATGTGCGTCTCAAGACAGACTTTTGCAAATATCCTGGTGTCTGCCCACAACAAGATCGCCGAGTGTCTGATTCAAGGCAAGGCCTTGAGGATAGAGGGGGGCAAGATAGAGGCTAAGGATAGAGAATTTGTATGCCGGGACTGCGACCATACCTGGAGCATTCCCTTCGGGACGAGATGCCCCTCTGAATGCCCGCAGTGTCAATGTCCGAACATCAACCGGAAACTGGCCGAGAAAGGAATAGCCGCAGGCCAGGGAACAGGTTGCAGGAGAAGAAAGCGTTGCTGCAGAAAAAATAATCAGGAGGAAACAGCATGAATATTTGTATACCCATAGAGAAAAACGAGGGACTGAACTCAGGAGTTTACAGTCATTTCGGGAGTGCACCGTATTTTGCCATCTATAATACCCAGAGCAAAAACCTGGAGCTCATTAATAATGGCGATCTGGACCATGACCACGGACAGTGCAACCCCATCGGGGCACTTGCAGGGAAATCAGTGGATATCCTGGTTACGGGCGGGATCGGTGCCCGGGCCATAGAAAAATTGGGCGCTATGGGAATCAGGGTGTGCCTGATAAGTACTGAGGGGACCGTCCAGGATGTCATTAGAAGCCATGAAACGAATGCGCTGAGGGATATCCAGCCGGGACAGGGCTGTAATCATCATTCCTGCTCATAAGAGACACAGTGAAAAGGGGGTGCATGGAGACCTGAAATCTTCATATAATATGGATATTCATGCACCCCTCATCCCCCAAAGGAGCTTCAGCTGAACAAGGTATGCTTCGGACAGGTGCCCCTCTTGAGACTATTCCCCTTCCGAGAGTTCCTCAAGGGCCTTGTAGTCTAGGATAGTGATCATCCGTCCCTGAACGTCCAATATCCCGTCATTCTGCATCTTTCTCAGGGCACGTGACAGCGCCTCGGGTGTTGACCCGAGTATCTTTGACAGCTCCCGATGGGTAATGGGCAGCTCAATGCTACCCCCTTTTCCCTTATGTTCCCGGACCTGGGTGAGGATGATGAATGAGGCCAGGCGCTGGGGAATCTCCTTGAGCGCCAGGGACTCGATGAGACTCATGGATTCCTTGAGCCTGTTGGATAGCACCTTCAGGATGTTCAGCAGCAGCGCCGGTTCTTTCATGACGATCTCCTCCACGGCTGCTCCGGGAATGGTGAGGATATCTGACTTTTTCAGCGCCAGGGCCTCGGCGGGAAAGTCATGGGTGGCAAAGGCCGTGCACAGGCCGAAAGGTTCCCCTGTTCCTAAAAGGTACAGGGTCTGTTCCTTGCCCTCTATCGAGCTCTTGGAGAGTTTCACCTGCCCTGAAATAACAACAAAAAACGCCTTGACCAGGTCTGTCTCGGCAACGATCACCTCTCCCGGCTGGTATGTCCCGATCAGAACACGCCGGGAAAGGGCCTCCAACACATCCTTGGAGAGCCCCTGGAAGAGAGGGATGTCCTGAATCTGTTTCAGCGTGTCCATAAAAATTTTATTCCGTTGATCTAGATCAATGACCGCACCGCTGAGCTGGTTTATGCTTAACCTCACGGGATGGGACCTTGTTATCATAAGCAAGAATCCCGGTGCAAAAGAAATCAACACTTTTAAGGAGCGAAGAATGGAGAGCAAGCAATATGTAACCCATGCCGATGATAACACGTTTGATGCCCTAGTCATAAAGTCTGAATGCCTTGCCCTGGTGGATTTCTGGGCACCATGGTGCGGACCCTGCCGGGCTATCGGGCCAGTTCTGGAAGAGATAGCCAAGGAATATGACGGACGGGTGAATGTCGTGAAGGTGAATGTTGATGAGAGTCCTGAGACGTCGAGAAAATACGGGGTCCGGAGCATACCCACGTTATTGTTCAT